>NZ_JAENXS010000014.1 GCF_016612535.1 Bradyrhizobium diazoefficiens | reverse complement strand
GTTTTCCATCAGGATCTCAACGGCGACAGTGTGATCGGCATCCCCAATGGCGGTAGCACCACGGTCATCGAGTCCGCCGGCGTCACCAGCCTGACGCAGGTCGGCAACAATTACTTTCTCTATCATTCCGGCTCGGGACCGGAGTTGATGCACGATGGCGCGGCCGTCGTCACCGATCAGTTTCCGCCCTGGGCGCCGATTGGAGCGGAGCAGACCTCGACGGGTTATGACATTGCCTGGAAAACCCCGGGGACGGACCAGTACACCATCTGGAGCGTCGACAGCAGCGGCAACTACGTCAATAATCTCACGGGTCTCGTCACCGGAAGCAGCACCACG
>NZ_JAENXS010000013.1 GCF_016612535.1 Bradyrhizobium diazoefficiens | reverse complement strand
TTCGAGAATGTTTTCCATCAGGATCTCAACGGCGACGGCACGATCGGCGTGCCCGGCGCTGCCGTCGCGACGACGGTCATCGAGTCCGCAGGCGTCACCAGCCTGACGCAGGTCGGCAACAATTACTTTCTCTATCATTCCGGCTCGGGACCGGAGTTGATGCGCGATGGCGCGGCCGTCGTCACCAATCAGTTTCCGCCCTGGGCGCCGATCGGAGCGGAGCAGACCTCGACGGGTTATGACATTGCCTGGAAAACCCCGGGGATGGACCAGTACACCATCTGGAGCGTCGACAGCAGCGGCAACTACGTCAATAATCTCACGGGTCTCGTCACCGGAAGCAGCACCACGCTGGAGAGT
>NZ_JAENXS010000012.1 GCF_016612535.1 Bradyrhizobium diazoefficiens | reverse complement strand
TCGTATGTGTCGCCCATCCCGGCTCATCCTTGAGGGGCGATCGTACGTCGTCACTGATTGCGAGCCGGGTTGCGGTGGACGCTGAGCGGCGCCGTCGCGGATGTGAGTTGCAGGGCGGGGCAGTGGATTGAGCCGAGCTCCGTGAGCGACTTGCAAGCCGCGTTGTACGAACGGCGCTCAATGCTTGCGAAGCCCTTGGGCGAGGCAGGAAGCTTGCGTACGGCAAAACCGTGTGGTCCTGGCCGTCGTCGCTACGGCCAAGTCTTGCGGAGGCGGCATTGGCGTCAACCGGCGCGGTGTCGGCGAATTCCGCAAGGCGAGGGAGGCCAGAGGGAACTCGGCTCCCGGGAGAGCACGGCATAAGCCGTCCAACCATCGCGCAGGGAAGGCCGTGTGTTCGGCTTCACCTGTATGCCGCTGTGCAGTTTTTCTGCGTGTGCTTTCGCACAGCGGA
>NZ_JAENXS010000011.1 GCF_016612535.1 Bradyrhizobium diazoefficiens | reverse complement strand
CAAGGCGTGGCCTGGCGGCAGTTGATGTGAGGTGAGACGCGCGCGACGGCCATCCTTGACGGCCGCGGTGCGCGGCGTCGTCTTGACGGCAGGTCGGGACGAAGAAACGGTCGCCTGGTCGAACCAAGAAACGCGATCAGGTGACGGACACACTCACGGTTTTGGGCGGTTCAGCGACCCACGGTGTTCCGCGGGCGACGACGGCGTTGATGATGACGATCAGCTTTCTGGCACAGGCGACGAGCGCGCGCTTGTGGCCCTTGCCGGCGGCGATCAGCCGGCTGTACAGGGCCATGAGCTGCGGGTTCCAGCGGAAGGAGGCCGGAAGAGCTGCGGTGTAGAGTGCCTGACGCAAGCGCTGGCGTCCGCCGTCAATTCGACGGGCGCCGATATGCTTGCCGCTGTCGTCATCGTAAGGCGCAAGTCCGGTGAGGGCTGCGGCTTGCTCGCGGGTGATCCGACCGATCTCGGGCATCCTGATCAAGATGGCAACCGCGGTCGGCAAGCCGCTGCCGCCAACGCTGTAGATCAGATCGAGACGTGCGGCGAGATCGCGATGCTTGCGGATCGCTGCCACCAAGGCCTTGAACTCGGCTCGTCTGTGCTTGGCCAACAGAGCAATCTGCTCCTTCCAGAACTTCTGGATACGCTCGTCACGGCAGCTCTCCAGCCGATTTTTGAGCTTTGCGATGTCCTCCTTGATCTGGTCGATCATCGTCAGATGCACGGCAAAGGGCTGCAGCCGGGGGTCTGGAGCGGGATGGATGTTCTTGACCGCGGCGGTGCAGGCCGCAATCAACGCAGCATCGATCTTGTCGTTCTTGGCCCGTTGCAAATGGAACGTGGCATAGGCACGGACCTGGATCGGCTGAAATACGATGACGACAAACCGCTTGCGTCGCAGTTCGGCAACCGCCGCCTGCTCATAACCACCGCTCGCCTCGATCCCAACCCTCTTGACCTTGTGGCGCTTCAGCCACTCCACCAACTCCTGGTGACCTTCCGCCGTGTTCTTGACCTGCAGCTCCTCCGAACTGCCATCGAGCGCCACGTCGAGCTTGTCTTTGCTAGTATCGATTCCGGCACAGATCGTGTTACGTTTGGCCATCTTCCTCGACCCTCCCTTGTGATGCGAACCTGAAGTTCGTTCAACCATGCGGGTCCCGATGAAGTGCCGACCGCGATCTTGCTACGAAACGCAGCTCTCAGGGGCTTCGGTGGGCATCGATCCGATCGATCGGCGGCCCAGCCCGGGTGGCCACCCGGGCTGG
>NZ_JAENXS010000010.1 GCF_016612535.1 Bradyrhizobium diazoefficiens | reverse complement strand
GGGGTGTTCTTTGCCTGCACACAGACCGTGGGACAGAAAAATCGTGCTAGTTGCGGATCCTGTTGATCCACACGCTCCTAAGGACGCTTTCGATCGGAGAATTGATAGGCCCTCGAAGGATACCGTTGATGAGCTGCGGACCGCACTCGATATGTGTTGCGGCGAAGTGATCGTCCTGAGCGACCTAACGACCTTCACCGCTGAGGTTTCCCGATACTCGCAGAGCCTGGTATTTCCTTATTGGTTTGGTCAAATTAGCAGAAGTCGCCACGGACTGCTTCCAGCGATATGTGAAGCAAATGATCTTATGTTCGTTGGTGCAGACGCCTTTGTTAAGGTCGTTTGCAATGACAAGGAATTGTCTAAGGCCGTTTGTCGCCAAGTCGGGCTTGATACTCCAGCATCAATCCTTCTTCAGACGATCGAAGAGCTGGAGCATCTCAGAGGCGTTTCTCTTCCCGTGGTCGTGAAGCCTAACTACGAAGGGACTTCATTGGGAATTACTCAGCGCAATCTGTGTCGGAGCTGGCAAGAGGTGTCTCAAGTTGCGGAGATCATATTGAGGCAACTTGGTCAGCCGGTGATCGTCGAGGAGTTTATATCTGGCCGGGAGTTTTCCGCTTGCCTACTAGGGAATGGTGCTGGTGTTGTCGAACTCCAGATCGGCTCTTGGAAGATAGAAGGAAAGTCTGATTACCTTGATCACCAGATCAACTCGTTTGAGTTCAAACTGCCCAACGATCTTGAGTTCGAACTCGAAATGGTTACCAGTCAGTTTGATGAAGCGGTCATTGAAGCAATGAGGCGATGCTTTCGTTCCTTAGGCAAGGTCGAGCTTCTACGCATAGACGGACGCCAGAATGAGACGGGCGTATTCATCATTGAGCTAACCCCTGACATTTATTTGGGATCGGACGGGGAGTATTGCCAAGCTCTAAAGAAGCCGACGGCTGCTTATTCAGACATGATCGGAAGCATCATCGCTAACAGCCTGGAAGGGTATCAGGCCCAGGTGCCAATGAGCTAGATATACGGGGTGGAAATCTAGCTTGCGTCTCGACTCTGTATGATCAGTTTTTCCAGTTCTTCGGAACGACCAATACGCCTCATCAACCCCTGAGCGAAGGGGGACCCAGCTCTTTCTGTAGATATCGGCCTCATCCACGCGACCGAACCGCCTGCTCATTGCTTCCAAATTGAAAAGGGCAATTCTCTTAATCTCAGTATCCAACCCGCTCAAAGATATGAAAGAACGAAGGCGCTCTTCGATCTGTAGAGATCGATCAACGTCGCCAACGCTCGCGTGCCAAATGAGCATATTGAGCTGGATAAGCAGCTTGTCTAGCGTCTCGTACGACAAGACCAATGCTTGCTCCAGCAGCCGTATAGCCTCGGTGCTGGTATCTTCTCTGTACAGAGAGATAACTGCGCGATTGGCAAGCAGCGTAGATTGTTGCAGCCAAACGTCGCGCGCTATCTCGCTTGCTTTATCTAGCAGCAGCTCCGCACGATCGAGATCGGATGTATAGCCCAGCAACTGCGAAAGCGAGATGCATGCCGAGGCTAGCTCGCCGTGGAAACCGAACCGATCCGCTTCTTCGATAGCCCGCTCAAGATGCCGCAGACAGTCCGGCAAGTCCTCGTCAGTAAATAGGCAAAGGTCTGCGAAGCGAAGCAACGTCACGTATGCATTTCGGCCCGAAAAGTGCCTCTGTGAAATTGTCGCTTTGTAGAGGCTTCTAGCCGAGGCTAGTTGATTTGAGTTCCTAAGGCCGTGCATCCTTATCAATTGAAGGCATAATTCGGCATCCAAATCCCGTGGCTTGTCGCTCAACTCACGTAGATGCTTCTCCGCTAAACTGATGCCTCGGGCTTGGAATTCACTTGCGCAATACAGCTCAGCCTGAAGATACTTAAAGGACCGCGGCTTCTTCGCGACAAGATCTAAGCAGGCCAATGCTTCGTCAAACCAGCCCGCTTCGTAAAAGAAGCGGCATTGCTCCAGCGCCACGCGAGGCAAGATATGCGCGAATGTTGATCCATTCGACTCCAGCCGAGATGTAATCTGCTTCAAGTAGCTGACTATGCTCTTTGGATTTCTAGAGTTTATGCCCTTTTGCCCCAGCTCGCGCAGCGCTGACGCTATACCGGTTAAGTCGTTCAATGAAGCGCATTGATACAAGATCTGTCTGCAGCGATCTGCATCGGAGACGAATACTCCCAACGTCGACGCGCTGCGGTAGAAATCGCGCCAAAGCTTTTGGAAGCTTATATTGATTGCTGCAATGTCGACTCTACGACGTATGACGTCATGGACGCGGGATTGGCAGGATACGTCGCTCGAGGTCGCGATCGCAAGCAGCCTCTCATCGAGGTGATCCAGGGTCTTATCAATGTCGAGAGGCAGCTTAGTTTGGCCGGCGGCCTCGGACGAAAATAGAAATTCTGCTAATAGGCCCCGATCGACCGGGCCGGCATGAGCGGCTATGGCCAACATAACGTTGAGGTCCGAGCGCGACAGCGTCAGCACCCTCTCTTCCGTTAACCGGCTAAGAGCGTCTTCTGAGGCATCAAAATTCTCCGCCACGTCTGCGGAATGTGCGTTGAGATATGCCACTTCATCAAATGGTCGCAGATTTCCATCGCGGGCGAACTGTTCGCGCAGGGATGCCGAGAATCTATTTGGCAAACTCGCAAACAGGCGGTCTGCGTATTCGAGGGGCAGTCGCTCAACGCTGAGCTCTAACCGCTTGGCACTTGATAGATTGGCCTCAAGCGATAGCGCCAGTGTCGGATCAAGAGATTGGTATTCGATAAAAAAGATCGCAGGAGTAGTGTCCAACAAGTGCAGAATGAATTTTAGCTCGCCTTGTTCAAGTAATCCTGAATGGTCGATATGTACAACCGAGGGCGCAGCTCTAAGTCTTTCGAGAATGTACAGGAGCCTGAGATCATCCGGTTCAGTTCCTAGTGGCAGAATTGCACGATCCAAACTCAGGGACGCTTTGACGCGCTCATAGGTCTCCCATGCAAAGCGCGAAGCAGGACTTGGCAAGACCGCTTTGGTTGCGATGGATGCTGCAGCCTCAGATCCCTTTTTGAGGGCTCTTGTCCAACTGTGACTTCTGCAGAACTCTTCAAAGGTTGGAACGTTGAACTCTGGCGCCAGACCGCTGAGCTGCTTTTCGAGTAACTCTGGGAGGGGTAATCCGCCCGGCAATCCGCCAGCAACGGTGCCTCGATCGCAAAAAAGATAGGCCAGATCACTTCGATAGGTCTTAGCAGCATGTCGGAGCAAGGCGGTTTTCCCAACCCCGACTTCCCCGAACGCCACCACAAGGCGCGTTAGAAGGGGCTCCGATCGAAGAAATTTCGATAGTCGTTCCAAATAGAGACGACGATCAAGAAAGTCTGACAATCG
>NZ_JAENXS010000009.1 GCF_016612535.1 Bradyrhizobium diazoefficiens | reverse complement strand
CGTTCAGCTTGATATAGACCTGAATCGTCGAGGTGCCGAGCACCGAGGATGAGGTGATGTAGTCGACGCCCTCGGCGGAGGCGACCGCCTGCTCGATGGGCGTGGTGATGAAGCCTTGGATCAGGTCGGCGGACGCACCGGGGTAGACGGTCGTGATGTTGATGACCGTGTTCGACAGCTTCGGATATTGCCGTATCGGCAATACCATCGCCGCACGGAAGCCGATCAGCAGGATCAGCAGACTGACGACGACCGACAGGACCGGGCGCTTGATGAAAATGTCGGTAAAGGCCATCGCGGCGATCTCGAATTCGTCTGCTTGAGTAATGTGACCCGGCGTCAGGCCGGATCACGCGAGCGCGTTATCAGTAGCGCAGGGGCTGAAATGGCCGGCGCCGGTTCGGACGAACTCGCTACGGCCACATCCGAGTGCAGGCCGAGTGGTCCGGGCGCAACGACCTTGTCGCCCGCTTCAGATGCAAGCGAAGTTACCATGTCGTCGGCCTCCTGAAGGCGCGTGTCGAGAACCTGCTAGACTTCGGCGCAGATTCGAACGCGAAAGCGGCAGACGCTGGCATCTTTGACCGCCTAAGTTTGGCGGCGCTGGCCGGTCGTGAATGCTCTAACATAATTCTCTAGACCGGTTTGGCGACAAGACGCGATCGACGGCTTCCGTCCTCGCTATTCGACCGTCACGGACTTGGCGAGGTTCCGCGGCTGGTCGACATCAGTGCCCATCACGACGGCCGTGTGGTAGGCTAGCAGCTGCACGGGGATCGCGTAGACCATCGGCGTGAAGACGGCAGGCATCTCCGGCAGCACGATCGTGGCGAACGTATCCAGTGTCGCCTCCTCAGCGCCCTTGGCATCGGTCAAGAGGACAATGTTGCCGCCGCGCGCTGCCACCTCCTGCATGTTTGAGACCGTTTTCTCGAATAAGCAGTCATGCGGTGCGATCACCACAACTGGCACGGCCTCGTCGATTAGCGCGATCGGGCCGTGTTTGAGCTCGCCCGCAGCATACCCCTCTGCATGGATGTAGGAGATTTCCTTCAGCTTCAGGGCGCCCTCTAGCGCGATCGGGAAGCTCGTGCCGCGACCGAGATAGAGTACGTCGCGTGCTTTCGCGATGTCGCGCGCAAGCCTCTCGATCTGCGGTTCGGTGGTGAGCGCCGCCGCCATCAGGCGAGGAATTTCCACCAGGCCGCGCACCAGCTCGATCTCCTCATCCTCGGACAGTTCGCCGCGCGCCCTGGCGGCCGCGACCCCAAGCGCCGCCAGCACTATCAGTTGGCAGGTAAAGGCTTTCGTCGAGGCAACGCCGATCTCCGGGCCGGCCAGCGTCGGCAGCACGGTTTCGCTCTCGCGAGCGATGGTCGACGTTGGTACATTGACGACTGCAAGTGTGTGTGCGCCTTTCGCCTTGGCGTAGCGGAGCGCAGCAAGCGTATCTGCGGTCTCGCCCGACTGCGAAACAAAGATCGCGAGATCACCTCTGCCCATGGCAGATTCGCGGTAGCGGAACTCGGAGGCGACGTCGACTTCAACGGGCACGCGGACAAAGCGCTCGAGCCAGTATTTCGCGACGGAGCCAGCATAGCTCGCTGTGCCGCAAGCGATGATCGTGATGCGGCGGACGTCTCTGAAGTCGAACGGCAGCTCGAGCGGTAGAGCAACGCGTTCGCAGGCTCCGTCGATATAGCGCGCCAGAGTCTGCTCGATCACCTTCGGCTGCTCATGGATCTCCTTGGCCATAAAGTGCCGATAGTTCGCCTTGTCAACCAGGAGCGACGACGCACCCGATTTCAGCGTCTCGCGGCGCGCGACTGCCCCTTTGGCATCGTAGATGACGTGGATCTTGCGGGTAAGCACGGCGCAATCCCCGTCATCAAGATAAGTGATGGCGTCGGTGAACGGCGCGAGCGCAATGGCATCCGAACCGACATAAACCTCGTCATTGCCATACCCGATCGCGAGCGGAGATCCCTTCCGTGCAGCGATCATGAGATCGTCGTGCCCCTTGAACAGGAATACCAGGGCAAACATCCCGCGCAGTCGCGGTAAGGAAGCTTTCACTGCCTTTTGGGGCGAGTAGCCCTCCCTCAGATAGGATTCGACCAGGTGCGCCACCACCTCGCTGTCAGTGTCGGAAACAAATCGAGCACCTTTGTGCTCAAGTTCGGCTCGCAACTCGCGAAAATTCTCGATGATTCCGTTATGGACGACCGCGACATTGTCCGTCGTATGCGGATGCGCGTTGTACTCCGTGGGCTTGCCATGAGTGGCCCAGCGGGTATGACCAATACCGGTGTGACCGGGCAGCGGACTGCGGCGGAGGCTGGTCTCAAGATTTTTCAGCTTGCCCTCGGCGCGCCGGCGCTCAAGATGATTGGCGTCGAGCGTTGCGACTCCCGCTGAATCATAGCCGCGATATTCGAGGCGAGTAAGCGCTTCAATCAACCGCTCCGCAACGGGTTGGCGCCCCAAAATGCCTACAATCCCACACATGCGGATCAACATCCCCCATATTCAAGAATAGAGTTTTTGGAGCAGCTAGACTTTTCTTGAGACCGTCGATTGAAGGTGCTCAATGATTGTTGCGGATTTGGGTGCTCTGGATTCTGCGGCCAAATCCAAGCTCCGCCGGCCGAAGCGCGGTTCGGGCGAGCAGCATCGAATACAAGCATGTGGCGGCAGCAGGAGGCGGTAAGGCGCGTATGCGTGGCGAACGGAGAGTCATAGCAACTGCGACTCTTTGGAACAGCCACAGTGTAGCCGCGGTCGGGGGTGCTTGGGCACGTCACCGCAAGTTGCCTCTGCAGGATCGATGACACTCGATCCAGATCGACGAGCCGCGAGGTGTCGAGTTATCTGCCGGCATGAACTCCACCCATTGGATCCGTTGAGAGCCAAGCGTCATGGCCCAGCCTCCTTCGCAAGAGATCGGTAAAGCGGATAGCTGGATAGTGGAACTCCATCTCGAAGCTGTCGCTCGTACATGGCACACACAAAAGAAGCCCGGCCGTCTTCGGCGAACGGGCAGGAGTCAACCTCGGCGGACGTCGCTGTTGCGACAGCTTCCGTCGACAGTGGCAGGGCCTACGGGCCGCAGTACCCGCCCAAGCACGTGGCCGGACTAAGATGCACTGGGTTGATGCTCGAGATGCACCGAAACTTCCCCCGGCTCTCGGCAAAGATCGAAACACCATTCTGATTGGCCGAAGGCTTTTCTCCAGACCAACGTCTTTCTTATGCGGGGCCTTATAGGATTGGTAAAATCGATTGTGTTGATGGGCCGCATCTACAGAATGGATAGCTACCGAAAAGCTTTCTTACGGTCCGTTGTCATTAGCGACCTCGCTGTTTCGAGATCGCTCGCCTCCAATATGGTTCGAGCGCGGGTAAGGACGCACATGGCCAAAGAGGTTTTGTGGTTCAGGATGGCGAGCTGCGCTCAAGGCGTTGTGCAGCTCCGGCCTGTTCGTTGCGAGGACTTTGCAATGTCCCTCGCGGGCCAACCCTCACATATCCTTGCGGGGTTCTGAGCCTCCTGATGTGGCGTAGTACATCGGGCTACTGCTCAGAGTGGATCTTCCGCACGTTCCTGGCGAGGCCGTTGATCAATTTGCGGACGCTCGATATCCGACGGATCTTGTAGTCGAAGCCCTGGTCAAAATCCACGGATTGTCATGAATTCCGATGGATCAGCACGATCTGCGCGCAGTCGGTTGATCGGATGCTCTCGATCCATGTAGCCGAGAGCCATGCCGCAAAAGAGCATCAGATGGGAGGGCAACCCGATGAATTCCGCGACGGTCTTGTGCCACAGCGCCCAAGCTTCTTGCGGACAGGTACTCAATCCCTTCTCCAAAGCGAGCAACATAATGGATTGCATGTACATGCCGAGATCGGCCCATTGCCCAGGCTCCATCTGGCGATCGATGGCGAAAAACAGGCCGACAGGCGCACCGAAAAAAATGCAGTTCTTCGCGAGCTGATTGAGACGCGCAGCTTTGTCCTCGCGCGGAATCCCGATGGTGCGATAAAGATCTTCGCCGTTCTTGAATCGCCGACTTCTATACGGCTCCTTCAGTTCTGGCGGGTATATGTTGTACTCTGGCTGCTCGCCCATCGGGCTGATCTTGATCCGCTCGGCCATCAACGCCTTGAAACGTGCGAGCTCTTGGCCGCCTAGCGCCCAGACATGCCACGGCTGTAGATTGCCGCCGGATGGCGAACGACTGGCCCCAAGCAGGATGTCTTTGACGACCTCGCCGGGGACAGGCTTCTCCAGGAATGCCCGCACAGAGGTCCGGGAATTCAGCGCGTCCGAAACATTCATGAGGATTCTCCAGAAACCCAATCTAGGAGGATCGTCAGCCGATCCGGACGACCATCTTTCCAAGGGCCGAGCGCGTCGTCATCGCCTTGAACGCTTGGTGGAATTCCTCAAATGCAAAGATCTTTCCTACGACGGGAACAAGCGTCTTCTCGCTTAACCAAATGAACAGCTGGGCGATGACTTGATCTCGCACATCCGGTTCACGACGACCAATCTGCGCCAGGTCGACACCCAACAGCGCCCCTCCCTTTAGAAGAGGCAGATTGAACCGCAGCGCTGGGATAATCCCTGAAGCGAAGCCGATCACCAGGTGCCGGCCATTCCAGGCGATCGAACGGAATGCCTGCAGGCTCAGCTCTCCTCCGACGGGATCATAGATCACGTCCGCCCCGCGGCCCCCGGTGAGTTCCTTGAGTTCGTCACGCCACCCGTCGCGCGTGTAATCCAGACCCTCATCGGCACCACATTTGATTGCGAACTGCCGTTTCTCCTCCGTCGAGGCCGCTGCAATGACGCGGGCACCGAGCAATTTCCCGACCTGAACGGCCGCTATCCCCACCCCACCGGCCGCCCCCAACACCAGAAGCGTCTCGCCCTTCTGCAACTTTCCCCGGGCGCTGAGTGCGTACAACGCTGTCAGGTAATTGGCGAAGAAGGAGGCACCGACCTCGGGCTCTATGCCTTTTGGCGTCACGAAAAGGTCCGCGGCCGGCACGCAGATATATTCGGCAAGACCGCCATTTCTGACCATGCCGATGACTGGCGTGCCGGGCGCAAAGCCCTCAACATCTGCGGCCGCCTCGTCGACAACTCCGGCGAACTCCGACCCCGGCGTAAAAGGTAGAGGGTCCTTGGTCTGGTACAGGCCCTGCACCTTCAGGCCATCCACGAAACCGACGGCAGCGGCCTGGATTCGAACGCGGACCATTCCCGCTGACAAGTCCGGCCTAGCCACGTCCTTGATCCTGATATTTTCGATGCGATCGTAGTTTTCGACCAAGACTGCTTTCATGACACCCTCTTCAGCGCGCCGGCCTATCGGGGTCGGCCATCGAGTTTACGCGTTGGACAGATTCCCCAAATCCTAGAGCGCCCTGGAGATCACTTCCTTCATCATTTCGCTGGTTCCACCGTAAATGCGCTGCACGCGTGCGTCGGCATACATGCGTGCGATGAGGTACTCGTTCATGAAGCCGTACCCACCGTGCAGCTGCAAACACTCGTCAATGACCTTCCCCTGCTGCTCGGACGCCCAGAGTTTGGCCATCGAAGCCGTGGCTGCATCGAGCGTACCGGAGACCAATGCTTCGACGCACTGGTCGACGAAGCTGCGCGTGACCTTCGTGATCGTCGCCAACTCGGCCAGCCTGTATTTGGTGTTCTGAAATTCGGCGATCGACTTTCCGAACGCCTTGCGTTCCCGAACAAACGCAAGCGTCGCCTCGAGAGCGCCCTCCATTGCGGCCGCGGCCATCACGCCGATGATGGTGCGCTCATAAGGCAAGTCTGACATCAATTGATAGAAGCCAAGCCCTTCCACTCCACCGAGCAGATTTGCGGCCGGCACCAGGACCTCGTCGAAGAACAGCTCGCAAGTATCCTGCGCCTTTAGTCCGATCTTATCGAGCACGCGGCCGACCCGAAAGCCGGGAGCTTTGGCAATCTCGACCAGGATAATCGAGATTCCGTTGGCTCGCTCGGCCGGACTGGTCTTCGCAACGACGAGCACCAAACCCGCAAGGACGCCGTTGGATATGAAGGTCTTGGAACCGTTGATGACATAGCCGTCGGCACGCTTTTCGGCGCGAGTTCGAATCGATTGAAGATCCGACCCGGCCCCCGGTTCGGTCATCGCAATGGCTCCGACGAGTTCCCCACTCGCCAAGCGCGGCAGATATTCCCGCTTTTGCTCCTCGGTCCCGTGGTTCAGCAGATAGTGGGCTACGATCGTGTGGACAGAGGGGTTCATTCCCGTCAAGCCGCGGCGCGCCATGGCATCGTAAAAGATCGCTTCGTGCCGAAAATCGCCTCCGCCGCCGCCATATTCGCTCGGGATGTCCGAACAGAGAAGCCCAAGCTCTCCAGCCTTCAGCCAGAGTTCGTGCCCGACATTGCCTCGTTCGCGCGCCTCTTCATCCAGCGGCGCCATTTCCTTGTCGATGAAGCGACAGACCGTGTCTCGGTACATCTCGAGCTCAGAATCGAGCCAAGAGGGTCGATAGTTGATCATGCGCCTACTCATCGCTTCTCCGAGCGTAACAATTACGTTCGCGGCCGCTTGAATTCGCAAAACATGCCGACAGTGTGCGACTGGATGGCTGCGGTCGGGTCGTTCGGGCTTTTCGTGACCGAACGCTGCCGATTGCAAACGCCGCATACCTTTCGCTCTGCCGAAGGCATGCGCTGCGGTTCTCTGCGAGTGGCCTAGTCGGCCGTGTCCCCGTTGATCACGTCGCCGAACAGCTGCCATTTTTCGCCGCCAAAGCGCATCAGCTGAAGTTGGGTGATCGGAGCAAAGTCGGTCGGCGAGGTGTTCACGTAGATCCCCGGCAGCAGCGCCTCGGTGCGCCAATCCTTCAGGTTCGCAGCCTGCTTCATGACGTTCTCGCGCGTGAGGTCGTCACCGCATTGCTTCAAGATTTGCGCCAGGGTCTCCGCAAGTGCGTAGCCGGTAATCAGCAAAATGTCGCGTTTGTTGCCTTCCGGATAGTATTTGCCAAGAAAGCTCTGAAACTCCTTCATTCCGGGATCATTGTCCCACTGCGGATCCGCCGGATCCTTCAAGTAAGTGGCAGAAATGATGCCTTGCGCGTTCTCGAATCCGGCAGGCTTGATCACACTGCCCACAGACGCCGAAACATTGCTGAGAATATGCAGCGGCTTCCAATCGACTTCAGCGATCTTCTTGATTGCCTGAGCGGCAAACTTGGGAGAGCTGATGTTGACCAGGGTATCGGCCCCCGTCGCCTTGAGCTTGACGATATGACTGTCGATCGTCGGCTCCGAAGTTTCGTAGCTTTCCTCGGCGACGATCTTCGCGCCGATCCTGTCCTTGAGTCCCTTCAGGTAATCCTTTCCGAGATCGTCGTTCTGGAAGAATACGGCGACTTTGGCGTTCGGCTTTTCCTTCAAGATATACTTCGCGTAGGCATGCGCCTCGCTCTGGTAGGAGGGCTGCCAACCCGTAGTCCAGGGAAAGTTCTTGGGGTCATTGAATTTGGTTGCGCCCGACGCGACGAAGAGCTGCGGGATCTTCTTGGAATTCAAGTATTTCTGGATGGCTGTGTTGTTGGCTGTGCCCAGCGGATCGAACATGAGCAGGACTTCATCGCCCTCCACCAGCTTGCGCGTCTGCTCGACAGCCTTGGGAGGCGAGTACGCATCGTCATAGCTGATGAAGTTGATCTTGCGGCCGTTGATGCCACCCTTATCGTTGATCATCTTGAAGTATGCGGCCTGCACCTGGCCGATGACGCCGTAGGCGGATCCTGGGCCACTGTAGGGCATGAGATTGCCGACTTTGATCTCCGTATCGGTGGCCCCGGTGTCGTACTTCTTCTGCGCGAACGCGACGTCCGAGGCGAGCGTGATTGCCGCTGCCGCCAGAGCGGTCGTCCCTATAATCCTTACAAACATATAATCTCTCCTTGTTGGGTTTCGCTTTTATTTTGTTTTGACGTTCTACTCCTGGCTCTTGATCGCGACCCGTCAGCACGTCCGAAAGATCACCCCAAAGCCTCATGATGGTCACGTTCGCGATGCCGCCGCCCTCGCACATCGTCTGAAGCCCATATCGCTTGCCCGAACCCTCAGAGCATGGACCAGGGTTGAAAGGAGCTTCGCACCCGGGGCACCGAGGGGGTGACAGAGCGCAATCGCGCCGCGAATGCACCAATCATTCGGCCAGAGATGAGGGAGGGCAGAAATCCAGCTTGCTGCGCTGGCGTGCCGTCCTTGAGCAGGGCTGAAACGATCAGAGTGTTTTGAATGTTCAAAATGGTAGACAGAGCACCGGTCAGCCGCGGCGATTTCAATAAGCGAGAGCGCGCACGAAACATAGTCGGCGCCTGCTCCGCCGACCGCTTCGGGCGCCGTGATGCCCATAAGTCCGCGGCTCGCGAGTTCCTCAAACAACCGCGATGGGTATTGCTGGGCTTCTTCGTAATCGCGAGCGAAGGGCGCAACGCGCTGCCGCGCGAACTTGCGCACCTCGTCGCGAATGGCGGCTTGCGTTTCAGTCATGATCACTGCGCGCGCCTATCGATTATTCGCCCAGGCGACCTCAAGACGGGGAGCGCGACTGCGCTAAGGACGACACGGAAACACAGTGAAGTATCTGGCTTTATTAGTTTCTGCCGAATTGATCGGCTCCTCCCCTGTTGAATGTTCGCGCTTCTGCACCCGCTAAAAAGTGATATTGATGTCATATTACTGAAGGGGCGCATCGTCAAGCCGACCCGCGGAGCGCAGGGCCAAGCCTGTCCACCTGACCTTTTGGATGATTGCCACCGCTCGAACACTGTTCGAGACTTCAGCAGCAAGCGGCATCGCGCCTGTTCGGCTACGACACACAGGTTCGATCGACGGCAGAACGGATGCTAGTTGGGAGCCGCGGGATCGTCATTGGCGGCACCAAACACGCCACGATACCAGACCTTTGCACAGTGTGACCCTATGTGCTCGATCTCCGCATCGCTTGGATCTTCCGACGCGAGATCGAATTTCATGTAGGCAACCTGCTCCATCGTGGCGCCGAGCACTTCAGCAGCCATTTCAGGATCGAGTTCGCGGCTGAGTTCGCCCAAGCTCTGAAGCCGTGTCAGCCAAGTCGCGGTGCGCCTTACGAAGCGGCTACGTTCCGTGACATACAAAGACAGAAACGTCGCTTTCTCGCCGCGAGCCGCCGCCTCGCGCATGACGCGCAACAGCTTGCGATGCTGGGCATAGATCTTGAGATACGCGATCGTATTCTCAACGAACTCGGCTTCGGTTGCCTTCAACGAGCGGCCCGACCTTCGCTTACTCGCAACGTAAATCTCGTCGACCAATGGCCGCAATACGGCCAGCAGAATCTCATCCTTGTTTCGGAAGTGCCGGTAGAAGTTGCCGTAAGACGTTCGAGCGAGCTTGACGATGTCTTGGACCCGGGTGGCCTCGTATCCTTTGCGCGCGAATACGCGTGCCGAGGCGTTCAGCAGGCGCTGACGCATTGCCGCGCCCTTCGCCGTGGCAGGGGCTAACGGCTCCAACGCAGAATCGGTCTCCAGCATTTGGCACCCATAACACCGCGGCTGCTTGACCACCAGCTTGGAACCCGGTAACATGACGTCGATGTCAGTTTAAGGCTAGGCTCGAATCGCAATCATTTCAAGGCCGGGAGCTGCAGAGCTCGCCCGGCCTGTCGATGCAGCCAGTAGCCCCCGAGCAGGGGTGGGCGCCCTCGGGTGCTCGGTCGCGGCAATTCCGTTCAAATTCCAAATTTCGCCTCTCTCTTGGAAAGGCGACATCCAAGGACGTGTTGATGTATTCGGGCACCCATGCGCTAACAAATCCGGCCCGCCCGGCCCTCATCATGACGCATTGGACGACGGTCGGCGATATCGGACACGTCGGACGGGTATGTTTTCTTGACCGATCGCAAGGCGTTCATGATCATCTCAGGCGGGGTCAACATCCGTCCTCAAGAGATCGAAACGTTCTCGTGCTTCATCCTGCGATCGCGGATGTAGCCGCCATAGGGATCCCCGATCCAGATATGGGCGAACAGGTCAAAGCCATAGTGCAATTGCTGCCAGGCATGGAGGGCAGCGATAACTTGGCGGAAGAACTCATCGCTTTCATGAAGAATCGAATTGCAGGCTACAAGGCGCCCTGCAGCATCGATCTTGCACGAGGTTGCGCGTTCACAGACTGGCAAGCTCATGAAGCAGGAGTTGCGTCGTCGGTATTGGTCGGAGAAGGCAGCCTGACATCAAGCGCCTGAAATGGAATGAACCGCTCTGCTCTGCCGCCCGCCATCGCATGTATGCCGCTGAATTTGGTCAACACAACATAACGCCATGTTGCTCCGCAATACCCTCAGTGACTATCGATTGCCGCTCGATTCCTCCGATGCCGATGCTCTCGGCGTCGAGGCTGCCCTGGCAGTGCAGCACTTTCTCCAGCACAGGCAGGGAGCGGCCCCTACCCCGATGGTTTCACTTCCTGCCGTTGCGTGTCGTCTGGATGTCGGATCCATTTACGTCAAGGACGAAGGACAACGACTGGGTCTCGGTAGCTTCAAAGCACTTGGTGGGGCCTATGCAGTCATACAGCTCGTCCTTGGGCTCGCGTCGCAACGGTGGGGCCGTCCAGTGGATATTTCCGAATGGCGCTCGCCGGAGGTCGCCACGGTCGCCGCGGGCATCACCGTGACATGTGCCACCGACGGCAACCACGGCCGATCGGTCGCACAAGGCGCGCAACTCGTCGGCGCAAACTGCGTCATCTTTGTTCATGCTAGAGTCAGCGATGAGCGCTGCCGAGGGATCGCGCGATATGGTGCCCGTATCGAACGTGTTCAGGGCAATTACGATGATTCCGTTGCGTCGGCATCGAAAATCGCCAGCGAACGGGGCTGGATTGTGGTCTCAGACACATCTTGGCCAGGGTACGAACGGATTCCTCACCTCGTTATGCAAGGCTATACGGCATTGCTTCGTGAGGCCCTTGCAGCACTGCCGAAGCCTCCAACCCACGTGTTTGTCCAGGCCGGTGTTGGCGGCATCGCAGCGGCGACTGCCGCTCATTTTTCGCTTGTATTCGGAAAGGACAGGCCCTTCTTCACTGTGGTGGAGCCGGATCGAGCGGCCTGCCTTCTCGAGAGCGCCAAGGCCGGCCAGATCGTGAAGGTGCCGCACGACAGACCAACTGTTATGGCGATGCTTGAATGCTACGAGCCATCACTTGTTGCCTGGCGCATCCTCTCACGCGTTGCCGATGCCTTTATGACCGTCGATGATGCCGAGGCCGTTACGATGATGAAGCAGCTTGCTTATCCCGTCAACGGCGACCCGGCGATCGTCGCCGGCGAAAGTGGCGCAGTCGGTCTCGCCGGATTGGCAAAGGTGGCGGGCGATCCAGCGCTGCGTGCGGAGATCGGGCTGAAGTCAAATGCCTGTGTCTTCCTGATCAATACCGAGGGCGCGACTGATCCAGCGCTCTATGAGAAACTCGTGGGCGCTCGCCCCGAGGACTTGACCGGCAGAACCGGCTAAGGATCGCACACAACATGCCGAGTTGTCCGACGTCTATGGGGTTTGCAGTGGCCGCCCGTGACAGCCCTGCGTCCGGCGGTCGCGGTGCGACAGCGCTTTCGGTTCTTCACATGCCTCGCGATCACCGGCCATTGCCTGTGGATTTCAAAAGTCCTTCTGCACTCAGGAATCGTTCGCGACTCCTTTGCCGGCTTGCGGATCCAGTTGAACACTGCAGTCGCCTGCTCGCCTTTCGCGGCAACTCCAAAGCGAAGTCGGAGGGCTCTTCGATTGTACGGAAGCAAGTAGCTGATATACGAAGGGTTGGGAAAGCTATACCAAGGTTTGCGTGCAGCAGTTCGTCATCATCCTGCTATGTCTCGACTCTAACTCTCCATCCAAGATTTGCCGCAACTCCCGAGAGTAGGTAAAATCGATTGTTTGGATGGAGCACATCGACACGATGGATAAATTCGCGCCATGCGTTTCAACGGTCTTGATCTAAATCTTCTCGTCGCGTTCGACGCTCTCATGACAGAGCCGAACCTCACCGCGGCCGCGCGGCGAATCAACCTGAGTCAGCCGGCCATGAGCGCGGCCGTGGCGAGGTTGCGCACCTATTTCCACGACGAGCTTTTTACCATGATGGGTCGCAAGCTTGTTCCTACGCCGCGAGCCGAAGCGCTTGCTGCCCCAGTTCGCGAGGCTCTGTCGCACATCCAACTCTCCATTATTTCTCCTGACGGCTTCAAGCCGGCCGAATCGAATCGCCGCTTCAAGATCATCCTTTCCGATTTCATGATGACCGTGTTTCTTCGAAAGGTCGTGGACCGCGTCGCGCAGGAAGCTCCCGCCGTCTCTTTCGACTTGCTGCCACCCGAAGAGGACCCCGATCAGCTTCTCCGGCGCGGTGAGATTGACTTCTTAGTTTGTCCGGAACTGTTCATGTCGCGAACGCATCCCAAAATGCCGCTGTTTGACGAAAGCTACGTGTACGTCGGCTGCCGCATGAACAAGCAGCTAAATAAGCCGATTACATTAGAGAGATACCTGTCGACTGGGCAGGTTGCGGCCAAATTTGGGCGGACGATCAGACCTTCGTTCGATGAATGGCTCTTGGTCGAGCACGATCTCAAGATTCGCATTGAGGTTGCTGTGCCGGGCTTCAGCTTGATTCCGCCGTTGATAATGGGGACTGATCGTATAGCGACAATGCCATCGAGGATGTTCAAGCATTTCGAGAACACAATG
This sequence comes from Bradyrhizobium diazoefficiens, assembly GCF_016612535.1. Lineage (NCBI taxonomy): Bacteria > Pseudomonadati > Pseudomonadota > Alphaproteobacteria > Hyphomicrobiales > Nitrobacteraceae > Bradyrhizobium > Bradyrhizobium diazoefficiens. Next base: position 13,433 of record NZ_JAENXS010000009.1, on the reverse strand, counting down.
CCCTTGCGAAAGATCCAAGCTCCGCTGCCGGTTTTTGCCTTCACCGAGGCCGTCCAGTGGCCTGCACTTCACAACGCTGATCCGGCCAGCATTTGGCTGCGGAGCATTTTTTTGCAGGAGGCGTCCCGCATAGCATAGATTCGCCTGAGCTCGAACACGTGGCTGGTTAACCACAGCACGCGGCGATCAATGACATATCGCGTCACCGGATTTGAGAGTACGCATCCGCACAGGGCGTAGCCTGATTGGACTATTCTGGCTGAAGTGCTCGCGCCTCGCGGGATTTTCCTTGTCCATGCGGACGAAGTCGATCACTAGTCCATACTGAAGTCGGTGAAGGGCTGGATATCCTCTTCTCCGAAGACATGGACCCGAATGACGCCGTCCTCGATCTCCATTTCGTTGGCCGACGTCGCGCTGCCAGTCTTTGGTTCGCCAAAACGCGATCCCGTCCACCAGAAAGGCATCGCCCGACATTAACGCTGGTTCGTGCTCGGTTCGGAGATCAGTGGCGCGCCCCCGACCGAGACCGGCCCTTCTGGTTTGGCGGGTTGGACCACTCGCTTGGCCGGCCTCGAAACGGGTGGGGCTGGCGGCGGAGATGAAGGAGCCAGAAGAACGGAGGATGGGACGGTCGGTTTCTGCAACGACTCAATTCTCGATGTCAGCGCCTCGATCTGATCCGCCATCCGTTTCAAGTCGTCTTGCTGCGTGCCGATGTTACGATTGATCTCTCGAATTTGATCACTAGCCTTCTGCTGCTCGGACCGAATCTCCAAGAGTGCCTCCCTATCTTCAGGTGACAGGCTTGTCGTTGGGACGACTTCGCCAACCGACGGCTTCTCGAAAATTTCTTCAGCATTGGTCCAGAAATAGGCTGCTCCGGCACACAGGCCGATGGATACGGCCGCGAGCGCGAAAAACGACGCAAACCGTCTTGACGACCTGTGCAAGACGGGCGGTGGTTCCAAGCTGCTCGGTTCATCAATCACATTCGTCATCCGTCAGCCTGCCATTCTCATCCGTGTTGGTTTTTCTCGTGACGCGATAAAGGGTGATGGTCAAGAGATCTTGGGGACCGAGAGCGCATCGTTTGCGCAACTTTGTCCGATCGCTTGGTCTCATGAGACCCATTGACAGCCGGCGCGGCGAGCCCCGTAATCCATACTTCGTTGAAGCTGAATGATCCGGAGCTGCGACCCAGCGGATGAGCGGTGCCTAACGGAGTGCCATCTTGGCAAGCTCGCGCTCGTCGAGCTCCAGTGATCTCCTTTCAGACAAGCGCTATTGGGAGCGCCTCGTCTCCTCGCCGGCCCGTCGTCGCCGCAAACAAGCCTGGAGCGGTTCAAGACCAGGGGCTCAATCCTCGCTCTCGCATATCTGAGTATCCAATTGGCTTGCGCGGACGGTCGGTCGCGTTCAGCCAGTTGTTGGAAATGCCGGCATTTTTGCGCGCAGTCAAATACTGCTTCTGCTTGCGCTTTGGCCGTCGAATGGTCAGCTGCATGAAGGGATCGTGGGACTGCAATCCAGCGCTCCTCGTCGCCGGCTCGCTCGTTCAACGCTTTTTTGCGCAAAACGCAGACTCACGCACAAAAGCTGCAATGTGAACAGAAAAGCGCAGGCTGCATGATTTGTCTCGGGTCTAATTTCATTGGCGTAATGGGGGCTTACGTGACGAGCCCGATGGCGCGTGCCGCAATCGTTATCTCGCATCTGATTGGTGTTGGGGATGTGCCGCTTCCGCAACTTCGATAAGAATGCAAACTATCCGCAATCATTTGCCGACGAGCTTTTTGATCACGGGCCGGGACGCGCGACGCTCATTTCCGAATCTACCGGTGCATGAGCCATCATCGCGAGCTGGGTACAGCATCAGGACACATCCTGCCGCCACGAGGACATCCTACGCATACGCCAGCGCAGGAATCGATCCGGTGCCGATTGATCGTCCAGGCCGGCCAAATCCGAAATTGAGTTGTCAGACAGAAGTCGCCATCGGAGTTCCGGCTCTTAAGAGGATGGCTCAGCTGAGGCCCTTCACGTTCGTAGGCTTCAATTAAGAATGTAGAGGGGCTCAGCTAGGGCCCATACCTGATCTGGTCGCGCAAGGCAGCAATATGGGCATGTCTGCCTTGCCCCGTGAGAGATCAAGCGCGCTTGACGGCGAGATATAGTCGCCACAATCCGCGTAAGTGCTACACACAATTTATGCAAATGTTGCAACGGTTGAGTCCGGGATACGGCGTCGTGGTGCGCGGCGCCGCCGAGGCTCCAGTCGGGTTGGAGCCGCAGGGCTACCCTGAGCTGGGCCGTGCAACGGCAATTTGAGGCGCGGGCCAATCTCTGAGAAGCCGAGCTTCAAGTACAATGCTGAGTTGGGACTGCGGTTCCAGATCGGCTGCCTTGGCGCTCCCACTTCGAGTTGGCCCCAGCCTTTTGTTGTCCCAAGGGTAACGGCCGCGTCGATGAGCGCCATCGCAACACCAGATGATCGCTGCTCCGGCACCACGTAGAGCTCAGTGATAATGCCGTAGGTTCCGCGGGCAAAGAGGGCGGCGCTTTCCGATAGCATGATGAGGCCGACAGGGTGTTCCTCCGTAAAAGCAAGAAACCCCGAGATGCGCTCCTTCATGGCAAGCAGTTCTGCAACCAGTTGACTATCTACTCCGGCCTCCAGGTGACCGGCCCCAAGTTCGGCAAGCAGAGCACTGACCATCCGAGTCACCGTTGCGGCATCGTCGACCGAAACCTCACACGTCCTCACCATGTCACATCCTCCACCACGCATTTCAGCGGCAAGGAACGGAGCCGCCGCAGCCAACAACCAAAAGTAGATACGCTGACAATTTGAAGGTCCAATGACGCCTTCGCTCACACCATTGAGAGGTCGCCAGATCTCCGCTTGGCTCCTAGCTGACGGTGACGGCTCAACGTTTAATCAAACCCGCCTCCTCAGCGACCTGCGCGAGCTTTCGATGTCGCCGGCCGCACTGCTACGAGCTCAATGAGCTCGATCAGACTGGCGACCGATCGACGCAGGTCGCATTTTGCTCCATGCGAGCAGGCCCTCGGCTGTTTTAATGCGGCGCCAAACAATCGTTTATGGGGCATTTCGCGATCGGTGGTGACAGCATGCGGACCCGATGTGAGTTAGGCCAAAAAGCGACGCGCACGTCGGATCGTGCCGTGTGACTCGGAGTTGTCGAGCTCGTCGAAGGATCCTTCGATCTCATCAGTGTACCGCGACGAACGAGCCATTGGGCGATAGTCTCAGAGAATGAACTACGGCGCGAGTCGAAGACGCACTCTTTTTTGTCGTGGTTGGAAAACCAGCTTTCTTATATTTACGACCAACGGATCGTTTGTTGCCGCATGAAAGCATCACCGCCTGGCAAGTGCCAAGGGAGCTTTGGTCGAGACAGCATCTTGCGCCATTTCATTGATCCTGGTTCTCCGCTCGAAGTCATGCTTGTCTTGGTTGAACTTACTCTTCGCGCATCACTCAAGGGCGGCCAGCTGTGACGTGCCGCGGTGTGGGCCGCGGCGGCGTTACGCCAGACCATCTTGGGAAATTCAGCGGCGAATTTGCCGACCAGGAAGCACACACGCCTGCGCAGGCGCGGCGATGATGCGGACGCTCCGCTTTCGCGCTCTTTTTCGGACTGCCGAAGCAGGACCCGACGCCTTGCGCCAAAATCCCGCGAAGACGTTCTATGGGCATTGCCGTGTTTTTTCGGATTGGCTCCGGCAATGCCGTTTTCGGCCCAGTCTTCGATGCGTAGACGGCGTGAGCATGTCCTTGCTGAGGTCCTATCGGCTGTCGCTCTCGGCTAGCTGCGCACGCCGTTCTCACCTCGCCAGAGCCTGGAGCAGTCACGGCACTGCTTCTCTTTTCTGCGCCTGACATTTCAGTCTCGCTCGATCAGCACTCGCCATACCTGAGTGTGAAGCTCGCTTAGGCCTGATCGTCCAACCATCCGATCTTGCTCTTCAGGAACTGAAAGCCAAGCACCTGAAAGCTGGCATGCTCCTTGTTGTCCCTGCCATAGCCGTGGCCGCCCCCGTCTGCTTCGTAGAAATAGGCCTCGTAGCCCATCACCTGCAGTTTCGCTACCATCTTGCGGGCGTGCCCCGGATGAACCCGATCGTCCCGCCGCGTGGTGGCAATCAGAATCGACGGATAGCGTTGGCCCGGTTTGGCTGCATGATAAGCGGAATAAGTCTTGAGCCATTCCCACTCCTCAGGTTTGTCGGGATCACCATATTCCGCGATCCAGCTCGCTCCAGCCAGCAGCTTTGTGTACCGGCGCATGTCGATCAGCGGAATCGTGCAAAACAATGCGCCGAACCGCGCAGGATAGCGCGTGAGCATGTTGCTGATGAGGATGCCGCCGTTCGACCCGCTTTCGGCGGCTATCCGCCTCGGCTCAGTCACGCCGCGGCGCACCAGATCGGCGGCTACGGCCGCGAAGTCATCGTGCGATAGTGTCTTGCCGGCAAGCCGCCCGGCATCGTGCCAGCGTGTGCCGAACTCGCCCCCACCGCGCAGGTTTGCCTGTACCGTGGTGCCACCACGCTCCAGCCAAAGCTTGCCAAGGGCCGCATTGTAGTACGGCCTCACCGAGAGCCCAAAGCCGCCATAACCGCTTATATGGACCGGCGCGTTGCCGGTCTCCGCGGCTGGACCGGTCTGTACATAGGGTATCCGCTCGCCATCGGTCGAGATCGCCTCGTGCTGCGTGACCACGAGGCCCTCGGCGCTAAACGTCTTTGGCGCCTGCTTCAGCACGATCGGGCTGGAGATGCTGCGTTCGATCAACATCAGTGAAGGTGACGTGAGCGGATCCTGCACGGTTGCGAGAAGGTCGCCGTTGCTTTCGGTTGGATCACGATCAAGGGGCCACACGTCGACCACGCCGATGCCGGGCAGCCCGCGCAAATTCTCGTGGCTCCAGCCGGCGGATGAAGGCGTGCAAGTCTCGAATACTGGGCGTAGCTCGTCGAGAATGGAAAGAACGAGTTTGTCGTCGGCCCAGAACAATCCCTGCAGTGCCCGGCGCGGCCCCGGCGCGAAAACGACCTTGAAGTTGCGATCGCCGGCCAGAAAGGCAGACAGCCACATCCCAAGCACAGTATCGGGCGGATGGGTGACGCCGGCAATGCTCCATGCTGAGCGCAGCTTGACGACGAGCCAGTCCCGGTGCACCCGCAGCCAGATGTCGGAGGGAAGGTCGAGCTTCACGCCCGCCCCGGTTTCGGTTCCGAGCCAGACGTCGGAGTTGAAGAAATCCAGGTGATCGACGAACCAGACACGTGGCAATGGTCCGGTCCGGTCGACTTCGCAACAAGCCCACATCCGATCTGGCGTGGTCTCGAACACGACGGTGGCGCGCTCCACAGGCTCGCCACGGCGCCACAATCGCACGGTCCTGGAATAGCCGGCCGTCGTTGCCATGCCGTTGCCATGTGCGCTGGACAAAAGTAGCGTGTCGGGATCGACCCAGGTGGCGCCACTCTTGGCCTCCGGCAACGTGAAGCCGTCGGCCACAAAGTCTTTCGTGTTAAGGTCGAATTCGCGCAGGCTGACAGCATCGCTTCCGCCGCGCGACAGGCTCAAAATGATTCGTGGATGATCTCCTGGCAGCGAGGCCATTGAGTTCAAGAGCCAGTCCTCGCCTTCCTTTGCCGCGAGCTGGTCGATATCGAGCAAGGTTTCCCAGGAGGGATTCGGCTTGCGAAATTCGTCCAGTGTGGTCACCCGCCACAGGCCGCGTGGGTTGCTGGCGTCCCTCCAGAAATTGTACAGATGATCGCCACGCCGGCCGACATAGGGAATATTGTCCGATCGATTATAGATCGAAGCCAGCGCATCGCGATCCCGCTCGAAACCCGCTCCGCCGAAAGCCCGCAACGTCCTGCCGTTCTGCCGCTCGACAAAATTTAGCGCGCGTCCGCCGTCTATCTCTTCGAGCCAGAGATAGGGATCATCATCGGGAGCGGAGAGCGTCGGCCTTCCAGCTTGCGATTTTGTCATCAATCTTGCTTTCGACACGTTCACTCCTCGGACTGGCATTGGTGCGCACTTTTCGATGCGCCATCGAGACTTGATCATGTGGTTTGATCGCCGCGCCGAGCCTACAACCTAACGCGGCATGCGATTCAAGTCTTTCCTTCGAAGTGAACGCTGCTCCGCAGATTGAGATACTGAGGTTGGCTCCACGCCATCAACTCGGCGACGAGCGCAGTTACTAGTTGGCGCTTCTATGCGAGCTTCTAACATTGATTTGGCGAGGCATGCATTGAGGGATTTCCGCCAAGATGCCGCAATGATGATCGACCCAAGCGGGTAGCTGCAAATGGATGTGGCATAAAAAGCGACGCGCACGGCTTCTGCGCCGCCGCAGTGGAGTGCATCTGACTTCCTCAAATGGCAAGCCATTTTGGAATGACCATTGGCATTGTCCGATATACGACCATGTCGGAGACGCAACGTCGCTTGTTCGAGCTGCCCTTGTATTTGCGAGGTTTCCTCTTTGGCACGGCTAATGCTTGGGGGACTCGCATCGCGTTGGACCGACATGGTCCTGCCGAAGCGCACAGACTCTCGATTGGATTATCGGAGAGTCCAGAGCGAGCGAGAGATGAAGTTCGTTCATCACTCATCCCCCATTTCCTGACGAACTAGAATGGAGTTTTTGAACAGCCATGCCGATCCAGCAACTGACGAACTACGTCAATGGCAATATTGGACCCAAATGCCGCGCGCTCTATTGTGCTTTCTCCTGGGATCTTTGGGCCCGGATGTTTACACGAATCTCGATGTCCTCGTACCCGTCCGCGGCTTGCCTCCTTGCTGCACTGCTCACGAGCTGCACTCTGTCTAGCGACCTCGCATTTGCCCAGACGACGCTCACGTCGGCGCCGCCCGCCAGCTTCACGCTCAGCAATGGGCTTCAGATCGTGGTGATCCCGGATCATCGCACGCCCGTGGTCACGGAGATGATCTGGTACAAGGTCGGCTCCGCCGACGAGACACCCGGCAAATCTGGGCTTGCCCACTTTCTCGAGCATCTGATGTTCAAGGGCACGGAAAAGCACCCGATCGGCGAATTTTCCAAGACCGTGTTTCGCGTCGGCGGCAACGAAAACGCATTCACCTCATTTGATTACACCAGCTACTTTCAGCGCGTCCCGCGCGAGCAACTGCCGACGGTGATGGAGTTCGAGGCCGACCGTATGAACGGCCTCGTCCTCAAGGACGAAAACGTGCTGGCCGAACGCGACGTCGTGCTCGAAGAGTACAACATGAGCGTCGCCAACAGGCCCAATGAGCGTTTGATCGAACAGATCATGACCGCGCTCTATCTTAATCATCCCTATGGCCGGCCCGTGATCGGCTGGCATCAGGAGATTGAGAAGCTCGGCCGTGAGGACGCGCTCGCCTTCTATCGCCGTTTTTATTCGCCGAACAATGCGATCCTCGTGATCGCCGGCGACGTCGAGCTCCCCGAAGTCCGCTCGCTGGTCGAACGCAATTTCGGTCCCATCCCGGCCCAGCCCGCAATCCCGGCCCAGCGCGTCCGCCCGCAAGAGCCGGAACCGGCAGCCCCGCGCACTGTCACGCTGTCCGACCCGCGCGTCGAGCAGCCCGTCCTGTGCCGCTTCTATCTGGTGCCCTCGGCGAGCACGGTCGCTCCCGGGGAGAGCGCGGCGCTGGACGTGCTCGCGCAGCTCTTGGGCAGCGGCAGCAATTCCTATCTCTACCGCGCGCTTGTGGTCGACAAGCCGCTCGCCGTCTCCGCCAACGCCGGCTATTCGAGCATTTCGCTCGATGCGACCCAGTTCGCGGTCTCGGCCTCGCCGAAAACCGGCGTCGGCTTTGCCGAGGTCGAGGGGGTGATCGACGGCGTCATCGCCGGCATCGTGCAGAACCCGATCCCTGCCGAGGACCTCGAGCGGGTCAAGACGCAGCTCATTGCAGGAGCGATCTACGCCCAGGACAACCAGGCGGCGCTAGCGCGCTGGTATGGCGGCGCACTGACCACGGGTCTGTCGATCGAGCACATCCGAAGCTGGCCAGACCGAATTCGCGGCGTGACCGACGAACAGGTCCGTGCGGCTGCACAAAAATGGCTCGATAAGAAGCGCTCGGCCACGGGCTACCTGATCAAGGACACCACTGCCGCCAAGACTGACGCCAAGACTTCCACCAAGCGCGAGGAGAAACGTACGTGATCCATCCCATCCTTCACGCCCGACGCATCGTCCTGTCGTTGGCCGCCGGCGCCGCGCTCGCTCTGGCTCCGGTTTCGCCCTCCAAGGCCGCCGTAAAGATCCAGCGCCTGGTCTCGCCCGGCGGCATTGAGGCCTGGTTCGTGCAAGACGCGACCGTGCCGCTGATAGCGATGGAATATTCCTTCTCCGGTGGCTCCTCCCAGGATCCGAAGGACAAGCCGGGCGTTGCCAATCTCGTCGGCGATCTCCTCGACGAAGGCTCCGGCGATTTCGACTCCAAGACTTTCCATGAACGTCTTGCTCGCCGCGCCATCGAGCTGCGCTTCCGTGCCACCCACGACAGGTTCCAGGGTAGCCTGCGCATGCTGCGCGACAACAAGGACGAGGCCTTCGACCTGTTGCGGTCCGCACTGACCTCGCCGCATTTCGACACGGCCGATGTCGAGCGCATCCGCTCCCAGGTCATCTCTGGGCTGCGCCGCGAGACCACCAACCCGAGCTCGCTGGCAATCCGCAAATTCCTGGAGGTCGCCTTCGGCGATCATCCCTACGGCCGGCAGACCAATGGCACACTGAACAGCGTGCCGACCATTAACGTCGCCGACATGAAGGATTATGTCGGCCGCATCCTCGCCAGGGATACGCTGAAGGTCGCGGTGGTCGGCGACGTCGATCCGGACACTCTCGGCAAGCTGCTCGACGACACCTTCGGCGCCTTGCCAGCCAACGCCAATCTGGCGCCGGTCGCGGAGATCGAAGCCGCAAAGCCACCGCAGCGCGCCTTCGTGCCGCTAGACGTGCCTCAGACTGTGATCACCTTCGGCGGTCCCAGTTTCAAGCGCGACGATCCGCACTTCATGGCGGCCTATGTCGTCAGTCATATCCTCGGCGGCGGAATGTCCTCGCGGCTCTATCATGAAGTCCGCGAGAAGCGCGGGCTCGCTTATTCGGTGTTCGAATCGCTGCACTGGATGCCGCATTCGGCGTTCTTCATCGGCAATACCGGCACGCGCGCCGACCGCGCTGGCGACACCATCGACGCCGTCGAGAAGGAGGTACGCCGCATCGCCGAGGCGGGACCGACGCAAAAGGAGCTCGAAGATGCCAAGTCCTACCTCAAGGGCTCGCAGATGCTGGCGCTCGACACCTCGTCCAAGCTGGCCTATGCGCTGCTGCAATATCAGCATGATCAGCTGCCGATCGATTACATCGAGAAGCGCAACGGCATCGTCGATGCGGTGACGCTGGACGACGCCAAGGCAGCCGCGAAGCGATTGTGGGGCCAGGGCCTCCTCACCGTTGTTGTCGGCCGCGCACCGCAAGCCGCGGCGCTGCCTGCCGCCGTTCCGGCGCCGAAGCCAGACTGATCAGGCGCAAATCGATGGCCGGGCTTGTCCCGGCCATCGATGTCATGACGCCGTACTGTTGATATGTATTCTTGGTAATTCCCGGCGCCCACGCTGGTTCACCTGCTGCGGGCAGTTCCGCTACCAGGCCATCGCCGAGCCGATGTGCTGAGCTGACCTGCGCAGCGCCTCAGGCGCGGCCGGACAAAGAGCAAATCCGTCGAGCGATATCTGCTGGCGAAGCTTCCCGACTGGCAATCTGTGTTGAGGCCGGCTGGGCCCTTCAGTTCGAAACCCATGCTCAATGTCCTGGTCCGATAAGCCTCGCCAGAGTCTTGCTTTGGAACACTGCATAAGGCGCACGCCAATATGGCCCCTGGCCTCAGCCCCCGCTTGCCAAAGCAGAAGCGCTAGATGAGGCGCAGGTTATCGGCTGATATTTTGCCCGACCGGCCGATCTTTGGTTCGTAGCTGATCTTGTCTCCTTCCGGGAGGAGGACCAGGCCAGCCTTCTGCACCGCAGAGATATGAACGAACACGTCAGGGCCGCCATCGTCCGGCGCGATGTAGCCGTAGCCTTTAGTCGGGTTGAACCATCTCACGGTTCCAATCGCCACTGTGTTTGCTCCCTAGAAACGACACTGAATCACGCGCTGCGATGTAGCAGCCGCGTTGCTGATCTCAGCAACTCGCGTGCCGCTCCCAACACGCTGTAGAGAGTGTAGAAGGCCGTGTGTTTGGCGCGAATTCGCGGGACTCTTTGTCTGTCGTTCTTGAATGCCACCCGGCGAATGTCTTCAATCCGACAACACTGGCACGGCAAGATACGAGGGCGATGACTCGGCCTCTCTCTCTCCTGTACTCATTGTCCTGTGCAGATCACATCACGAGACCCTCTGCACCGGCTCATCCAAGTGATGTTGACGTTCGGCAAGTGAAGTTTGGCAGCGGTCCGATTGGCCAGGAGGTCGCTGCGGGTCTCCGGCGAGCCGCTCGATCGTTGGCAGACTTGAGTTTTGATGCTAGTCGGCCATCCACGCCGAACCACGTAACCGTGTGCGCTACCTTCCCGATTCTTCTTGTGGCATGCTAGGCTCGTGCATTTTGAACGGCTCACAGGATCGGCACCGTTGAGCCGGGATGCAAACAATGCCACGAAGACTCCGTCCGCGTGGCTGGCCGTTGGATCAGACGATGGGTCGTTTCAACGTTTCTTTCATTCGCCGATGGAGAGTCGATGTCTACGAGGCAAGCGGTATGCCAGCTGAAACAGTCATTGGGAATGCTCGCTGGACTGGCCGGCATTGTTGGAATCTCCTGTGCTTTCGCAGCAAGCAATCCGCGATGGGACAGCGCACAGGGCTTTGGTGCTGGAACGACGGGCGGCCTGGGAGGCGAAGTGGTTCAGGTCAGCTCACTCAAGGATCTGACTTATCAATTGTGTCGTTCGTATAGCTCTGGAATCTGCAACGACGATACTCCGCGCGTTGTCCAGATCGTCGGGACCATAGATTTCACAGGAACGGAAGGGCGCGGTAAGGGTCCGGGTTGCCAATACAGCAACACCTGTCAGACGCCCTACAAGGGTGAATCGCTTCTCCTCTTGGATGGGCTCGATACGCACTGCGACGGCAAGCTCAAACTGGAAGTCAGCTTCGATAAGGCGGGCAAGCATCCCTTGGAGGTCGGATCAAACAAGACCGTGATTGGCGTCGGATCAAACGCTGCAATTAGGGGCAAGGGACTGCGGCTGAATGGTGTGAGCAACGTCATTGTCCGCAACCTGACCATCAGTGACATTAATCCCGGCATTGTCTTCGCGGGGGATGCGATTGCGATTTCGCGAGCGAACCGGGTCTGGATCGATCATAACCGCTTTCATAACATCGGGCGCCAGATGATTGCCGGCGGCCTTGGGGCGACGACGAATATCACGGTCTCGTGGAACGATTTTGATGGTAGGGATAACTACTCCTCTTATTGCAACGGAGCGCATTACTGGAACCTGCTTTTCCTTGGCAGTCCTCAGTCGATCACGGTTGCCAACAACTACTTCCACGAGGTCTCCGGACGGGCTCCGCACATTGACGGTCTACGGTCGGTCATTCACCTGGTGAACAACTACTTCCGCAACACCGAGCTGCTGCAGCGCAATGGTTTCTTTCACGCCCTGGATGCCGGACCATCCGTTGAAGGCCTGATTGAGGGCAACTACTTCGACAACATAGAAACCCCGATCAGGGCCGAGACTGGGCATGTCTTTGGCGCGCTGGGAGGCATAACTCGGGAAATGCAAGAACTCTGCCGAGCCATGCTTGGACGCATGTGTGCGGGCAACATCGCGAGGCCCGCCCCGCGCATCAATGGATTCCGGCTGGATGAAAGCGTCATTAGATCTTTTAGCGCTCTTCCGAAAGCGGCTGTTCATTGTCCTGTCCAGCCGGATGATGTCCCGGCATTGGTCACCGCCAATGCAGGTCCCGGACACCTTTGAATATTCCGATAGGATCCAGCGAAGCTGCGGCGGCGCGCACGCATCCAGCCGATGGTCCCCACGGAATTCTTGCCTCTTTAGGCAGATCACTTGCCTTCCCCGACGAGCTCCGGAAGAGCGCCTCAAGCTTTCAGATCAGTTGGATAATCCCACAGAGACCCATGCATTTCCTCTTGATGCGGGCATGGATTGCGTGAAAGAGCGCATCCGCTTCGAGCTTTGGCAGGTCTAGTCGGTCCACGAAAGATGATCGTCCCCGAACAGCCAGGCAGGTCAAGTCGCGCAGCCCTTTCCCTCATCATGAGGGCCACGCTGGACGGATGCGAGTGTTTTACCTAGGCTGCGAGATTACGAAGCACGTCGGCCCGCTCAAGGCAGGTTCTAAGTGCCTCGTCTGACACGTGGGTGTAAATCTCAGTAGTTGATATGCTGGAGTGACCCAGCAGCTTCTGAACGAACCGAATGTCTACGCCGCGCTCAATTAATAGAGTTGCTGCGGTGTGACGGAGCATATGGGGTGTAATTCGACGCTTGCTCTCCGAAGCGTCCGAGTAGCGACGAAGCACGATCCGAACTGATTGGGGCTTCATCGGGAGATTCCGTCGGTTCAAGAACAAATGCCCGGCTTGTGTTCCATTCCTTGCACGCAGCACCAGAAGCTGGACAAGTTCTGATCGAAGATCAGGGTCAGAGACATACACGTGCCGATCTCTTGATCCCTTGCCGCGGATCCTAACATTCGCCCCATCCGGAGTGACGTCAGTGACGATTATCTTGCAGAGCTCTCCCACCCTTACTCCTGTCGCGATCATCAAACGAACCGCGATTAGGACGGGCTCGGACGAGCTGGAGATCGCCACATGCCTCGGTGCCAACTTGGACAGTACACTCAGCACCTCAGGCCTCGAAAGACATCGCGGCAGCCTCTTTCGACGAGGAAGCTCTAGACGCCACCCTTGAAACGGATCGCCGGCGTATCCCAACAAAGTCACGCGGCGAAAGAATGTACGCAAACAAGCAAAACGCCGACGAACGGTTGAGATAGAGAGCTTTCGGTGCTCCAACAGGCTGGCTAGATAGGCTCCGAAATCAAGGTTGGTTATTAGACCGACGGACCTGTCGTCTTTCAAGAACCGGCGAAAATCGTTCAAATCCGCAGCATATGCTTGAACACTGTGCGCGGATAATTGCCGTTCAACCGCACAATACCGCAAATACTCGGCAACTGCTGAGCCAATCAGCATGACTACGCACTCCTCCAGACAGCTCGCTCGTCTCTACCGCAAGACCGGCCGCTTTGGGATGCGCCTAGATTCATTCATGGTAAACGCCATGACAATCCGCAGGGAAGGAGA
>NZ_JAENXS010000008.1 GCF_016612535.1 Bradyrhizobium diazoefficiens | reverse complement strand
TAGGCCGGGACGACTTCGGAGAAACACTGCGCTCCCCAGCGCCCCTACTCTTCCGGCGCGTTCTCGATCGGATCGAACCGGCTTGCGTCCAGCCCGAGCAAATTCCACGACTGCTGCATGTGCTGAGGCAATGGCGCGGTGGCGTCGATCACGCCGCCGCGCGGATGCGGAATGACAATACGCCTCGCCAAGAGATGCAGCCGGTTTTGCAGGCCGCCCGGCAATTGCCAGTTCTCGATATTGAAATATTTGGGATCGCCGACGATGGGATGGCCGATATGCTCCATGTGCGCGCGCAGCTGGTGGGTGCGCCCCGTCACCGGCTTCAGCGACACCCAGGTCAGCTTGCTGCCGGCGGTCTCGACCACCGCGTAATAGGTCACCGCGTGGCTGGCGCCCTCGTCGCCATGCTGCGCGATGCGCATGATGGTGTCGTCCTCGCTCTCTTCCTTGGCGAGGAAAGTCGAGATGCGGCCCTGCTTCGGCTTCGGCAGCCCCGGCACCAGCGCCCAATAGGTTTTCCGCGCCGACCGCTCGCGGAATGCGCCGGTCAGATACGAGGCGGCAAAGCGCGTCTTCGCGATCAGGAGGCAGCCCGACGTCTCCCTGTCGATGCGGTGCACGAGGCGCGGCTTCTGCCCCTTGGAATCGCGCATCACCTCCAGCATCTGGTCGACGTGGCGCGTCATGCCCGAGCCACCCTGCACGGCGAGGCCCGCAGGCTTGTTCAGGACGAGGACGTCATCGTCCTCGTAGATCGTCATCTCCTTCAGCGTGGCAAGCGTCTTTTGGGCTGCTTCCGACTGCGGGCTGGCCGCCTTCGGCGTGTCGAGCTTCAGCGGCGGAATGCGCACGCTCTGCCCTTCCTCGAGCCGATCCTTGCTGTCGACGCGCTTGCCGTCGACGCGCAGCTCGCCTTTGCGCACGACGCGCTGGATGTGGGAGAACGACAGGCCGGGAAAGCGCGCTTCGAGGAAACGATCGACACGCATGTTGTTCTCATCGGCCGTGACAGTGACGGTCTGCACCTTGGTCGGCAGCAACGCCTCGACCGGCTTTTCGGGCGCCGGCTTTTCCATCTCAGCTTTGGGCGCCCGCCGCTCGGCGCGCTCGGAAGCAAACCGCGGCGGCTTCGCACCGGCCTTACCGCCCGGACGCGGCCCGGCTGTCTTCGCGCTACGCGCCTTGAATGGGCGCGTTTCCTTGCGCTCGTCGCGCGAACGGGGCTTTGGATCGGTTCTTTTGATGCGGCGGCTCATGCTGCCTGCGTACCCCAAAAGCCGGCTCCCGTCACGGCGAAATGGCCGTTTCTAGCGCGAACCACCCCGCTCCTTGCGCAGCTTCGCCCAGTAATCCAAACGCTTCCGGATCTCGCGCTCGAAACCGCGCTCGGGCGGGTCGTAGAAGGTCTGGCGGCCCAGGGCTTCCGGAAAGTAGTCCTGGCCGGAGAAGGCGTCGGGCGCGTCGTGATCGTATTCGTAGGCTGCGCCGTAGCCTTCCGACTTCATCAGCTTGGTCGGGGAATTGAGGATGTGCTTGGGCGGCAGCAGCGAGCCGGCCTGTTTTGCAACCTGCATCGCCGTGCCGAAAGCGGCGTAGACCGCATTCGATTTCGGCGCCGTGGCGAGATAGACCACCGCCTGCGCGATGGCGAGCTCGCCTTCGGGATGACCGAGGAAGTCGAAGGCGTCCTTCGCCGCATTGGCGATGACGAGCGCCTGCGGATCGGCGAGCCCAATATCCTCCACCGCCATGCGCACGACGCGGCGCGCCAGGAACAGCGGATCCTCGCCGGCGTCCAGCATGCGCGCGAGGTAATACAGCGCGGCATCCGGATCGGAGCCACGCACCGACTTATGCAGCGCCGAGATCAGGTTGTAATGGCCATCGGCGGATTTGTCGTAGATCGGCGCGCGGCGTTGTAGAATCTCTTGCAACTGCGCCGCGTTGAATATCTCGTCGGCCCGCGCCGAGCGCCAGACCTCTTCGGCGAGCGTCAGCGCGGCCCTGCCATCGCCATCGGCCATGCGCACCAGCACGGCACGCGCTTCCGCATCGAGCGGCAGCTTGCGGCCCTCGACCTCCTCGGCATGCGCGAACAGCTTTTCGATCGCGGCGGCATCGAGCGAGCGAAACACCAGCACGCGTGCGCGGGACAAAAGCGCCGCGTTGAGCTCGAAGGACGGGTTTTCGGTGGTGGCACCGACCATCACCACTGTGCCGTCTTCCATGACAGGCAGAAACGAATCCTGCTGGGCCCGATTGAAGCGATGAACCTCGTCGACGAACAGCAGCGTGCCCTTGCCCATCTCGCGGCGGGCCCGCGCGGCGTCAAAGGCCTTCTTCAGGTCGGCGACGCCGGAGAACACCGCAGAGATCTGCTCGAAATGCAGATCGGTCGCATCCGCCAGCAGCCGCGCCACCGTGGTCTTGCCGGTGCCCGGCGGCCCCCAGAACACCAGCGAGCCGAGCGTACGCGTCTCCAGCATGCGCGTCAGCGCGCCGTCGGGGCCGAGGATGTGATCCTGGCCGACGACCTCCGACAGCGCACGCGGCCGCAGCCGGTCCGGCAGCGGATGCGGAGCGTCGTGATCGAGCCCTGCCGCGGCAAAGAGAGTTGGCGTCTCCCGTGGTCGCTTCGGACTCATCCGCCCAGCGTGACGTTGATCTGCTGACCGCCACGCACCAGCGTGATGCGCCAGATCCGCTGGCTTACGCCTGCCACCTTCTCGAGGTCGCCGGTCTTGCCGATCTTCTGGTTGTTGACGGCCAGGATGATGTCTCCCTTCTGGAAGCCGACCTGAGCGGCCGGCGAGTCATCCCCGAGTTCGGTGATGACGACGCCCTCGGTGTCGGCATCGAGATGCAGCTCGTCGGCTACTGCCGGCGTAATGGTCGAGACCTTGGCGCCCTGGAACGGCGAGCGCGCGGTGACGACGAGCTCGTTGCGGCCGGCGTCCGGCGCGGACTCCAGCGCCACGGTCAACTTTGCCGGCTTGCCGCCACGCTGCACGTCGATCTGCGCGGTGCCGCCGAGCGGGCGCGTCGCGAAACGATACTCGAAGGCATTGGGATCATCGACGGTCTGCCCGTCGATGCCAATGATCAGGTCGGAGGATTTCAGGCCGGCCTTCGCCGCGGGGCCGTTCGGCACCACGCTTGCGACCAGCGCGCCGGTTGGCGAGCGCAGGCCGAGGCTTTCGGCGATCTCAGGCGTCACGGCCTGCAACTTGGCACCAAGCCATGGCCGCTTCACCGCCTTGCCGCCGCTCTTGGCGGAGGCGACGACCACGCGCACCATGTTAGCAGGGATCGCAAAGCCGATGCCTTGCGAGCCGCCGGAGCGCGAGTAGATCGCGGTGTTGATACCGGCGAGCCGGCCGTTCATGTCGACCAGTGCGCCGCCGGAATTGCCGGGATTGATCGGTGCGTCGGTCTGGATGAAGAACTGGTAGTCGGTGATGCCAACCTGTGTGCGCGCGAGCGCCGAGATGATGCCGTGGGTCACAGTCTGGCCGACGCCGAAGGGATTGCCGATCGCGAGCACGACGTCGCCGACCATCAGCTCATCCGAATTGGTGAAGTCGAGAGCCGGAAACTTTTCATGGCTGTCCTTGAGGCGCAGCACCGCAAGGTCGCTGCGGGGATCCTTCAGCACGATCTCGGCCTCGAACTCGCGCTTGTCCGACAATGACACCTTCACCTGGTCGGCGCCTTCGATGACATGGACATTGGTGACGACGAGCCCGGACGAGTCGACGATCACGCCCGAACCGAGCGACCGCTGCACCTGCTCCTGCTGCTGGCCCGGCACGCCGAAGAAGCGGCGGAAGATCGGGTCGTCCAGCAACGGGTTGCGGTTCTGCACCACCTTGGCGGCATAGACGTTGACGACCGCAGGCTGCACTCGCTGCACGATCGGTGCATAGGACAGCCGCAGTTCGGCCGGCGATGACGGCACCCGGCGATCCTGCGCGCGGGCAGGATTGAGACCGGCCGAAAAGGCCATGCACATTGCCGTGACAACGGCGGTCGAGATCGATCGAAACATTCCTACCTCTTGGAAAAGACGCCGGAATATAGGCGCGTTCGCCCCCCAATAGAAGGGCGCAAGGGGGCAATATTCGGCGCCCTCCCGGTGTGACCGGAACGCAAGCTCCGCGTGCAAAAAGACAATCTGGCTGGCGCCGCTCATTGGCATGACGCGCGTCATCTTGCATGTTGTCGGATGGCGGATTCGGCTGCGGCGAATTTACATCAGTGGGAACCGTTGCAGCCGTGGCGCGCCGTCGTGGGACAGTCATCGATCCTTCTTAGGCTCTCCCGTGGCGACTTGGGGAAGTTGGTCTAACCGATGGAGTGGTGACGTGAGCAGGACAAGAATTGCAGCCGCGGCGATTGGTCTCGCCGGCGCACTGGCGGCCTCGCAGGCCCAGGCCCAATCAGCAAGCAACAGCGATCAGGAGATCGCGCTCCTGAAGCAGCAGTTGAAGATGCTGGAGCAGAAGCTCGACAAGCTCCAAAGCCAGACTGCCGCGAACACGGCGGCCACGGCGAAAACCAAGGCTGAAGCAAAGGCCGAGGCCAAGGCCGAAGCCCGCTCCGAGGCGAAGGTAGTCGTCGCCAACGCCAACGCAGCGTATCCGGTCAAAGGCGCGCCACCGTTATCCGGCGTCATCGTGACGATGCCGAACAACCGGCCGACCATCTGCACCGCCGACGGGGCAAACTGCGTCGCGATCACCGGCCGCGTGCATTGGGATGTCGGCGGCTACGACTATCGTCCCAACACGGCCGCTACCGTGCCGCAGAAGCTCGACAGCGGCGAGAACGTCCGCCGCGCGCGCATCGGCATCGTCGGCAAATTCTTCAACGATTGGAATTTCGCGCTGGTCTACGATTTCGGCGGCTCGTCCGACGGTTTCGGCGGCGCTGCGCCGGGATCGCTGCCGGGCGGCGGCACCTCCGGCATCGAGAACGCCTATCTGAGCTACACCGGCCTGAAGCCGTTCGGCGGCAGGATGGCGGTCGAAGCCGGCATCATGGACCTGCCCTATACCCTGGATGAGGCCACCAGCTCCAACGACATCATGTTCATGGAGCGCGCTTCGCCCGGCGTGGTCGCCACCAACATCGCTGCCGGCGACTTCCGCTCAGCGGCCGGCGCGCGCTGGTTCAACGACCAGCTCTGGATCGGCGGCTATGCCACCGGTCCGTCGAGCGGCGCGATCCACTCCGCATCGAGCGCCGCGCCGGCCGGCACAAGCGAGCAGTATGGCGCAGTGGCGCGCGTTGCGGGCAACCCCATCAGCGGCAAGGATTACTCGGTGCATATCGGCGCCGACGCGCAGTGGCTGATCCAGCCGCCGCGCAATCTGATCGCGAACACGCAAACGCTCGCGCTCAGCGATCGTCCGGAATTGCGGCTCGACCCGACGACACTGGTGTCGACGGGCGCTATCGCCAACGTCTCGGGCGCGCAGGTCTACAGCGTCGAAGCGGCGGCGACCTACGGTTCGTTCATCGTCCAGGGCGAATATTTCTGGTACAATGTCGACCGCACCGCGAGCACCAGCGTGCCGCTGGTCGGTGCACCGAGCCTCAAATTCCAGGGCGGTTACGCCCAGGCTGGCTATGTGCTGACGGGTGAGACCCACACCTATAACGCTGGAAACGCCGCCTATAATGGCGTCAAGCCGGCGCATCCGTTCTCGCTCGATGGCGGCGGCTGGGGTGCGTGGGAAATCGCTGGACGCTTCTCGACAATCGACCTCAACGATCAGCTTGCGAGCGCCAACGGCGTCGCGGGTGGGCGCCAGAACGTCTACACACTGGCGCTCAACTGGTACGTCAACGGCAACGTCCGCTTCATGCTCGACTACCTGCACGGCAACGTCTCCAAACAGACATTGCCGCCCACGGCATTCGCGAATACGGGCTCGAACTTCGACGCGGTCGCGATGCGCACGCAGTTCGCGTTCTGAGGCGATCTCATCCGGGAGCGATACGGTCCGCTCCCGGACACTCACGCCGCGCGCTTCGGCTTCTTGACAGGCTCGGCTTCAGGCGCCGGCACGCAGGACAGCCGCTCCTGATGGCCCTCGCCCCACGCTTTCAGAATGTCGATCACCGGGCGCAGACTCTCGCCGAGTTCGGAGAGCGTGTATTCCACCCGCGGCGGCACCTCTGCGTAGACCTTGCGGATGACGAGCTGGTCCTGCTCCCGCGCGCGAAGCTGTTTGGTCAGCATGCGCTGGGTGATCCCGGGCATCCTGCGGCGCAGTTCGCCAAAGCGCTGGGTGCCGTCCTGGAGGTGGTACAGGATCACGCCCTTCCACTTGCCGTCGATCAGATCCAGCGTCGCCTCGACCGAGCAGCCGGGACGACGGGCAAAGTTGCGCCGCTTCATGCGTGTTTTCCTGATAGTATCCAAACAGGGCCTAATTAGTTCCCCGAATTTACAGTACTTGCCAAATTGGAGCTAGCGCGACAGTTAAGAAGCGGCGGGCGAACACGCCATCTGATGGAGACAAGCCATGAAGGCCGTCGGCTACAAGAAATCGCTTCCGATCGAGGATCAGGACGCGCTGATCGATTTCGAGACCGCCAAGCTAGACCCCAAGGGACGCGACATCCGCGTCGCGGTGAAGGCGATCTCGGCCAATCCGGTCGACTACAAGGTGCGCAAGCGCGCCGTCCCGCCCGAAGGCGAGACCAAGATTCTGGGCTATGACGCGGCCGGCGTGGTCGATTCCGTCGGGCCCGAGGTCACGCTGTTCAAGCCGGGCGACGAGGTGTTTTACGCGGGCTCGATCCTGCGCCAGGGCACCAATTCCGAATTCCACCTGGTTGACGAACGCATCGTCGGCAACAAGCCGAAGTCGCTCACGTTCGCGCAAGCCGCCGCTCTTCCCCTCACCTCCATCACGGCGTGGGAATTGCTGTTCGACCGGCTCGGCGCCCTCCCCGGCAAGAGCGTCGATCCGCGGACGCTGCTGATCACCGGTGGCGCCGGCGGTGTCGGCTCGATCCTAATCCAGCTCGCGCGCCGCCTCACCGGCCTCACCGTGGTTGCGACCGCGACGCGGCCGGAATCGCAAAAATGGTGCCTCGATCTCGGCGCGCATGCGGTGATCGATCACGGCAAGCCGATGAAGGAGCAGATCGAGAAACTGAAGCTGCCGCCGGTCGCGCTGGTGGCGAGCCTCACCTTCACCGACCAGCACTACAAGAGCATTGCCGATTTCATGGCGCCGCAGGGCCGGTTCGGCCTGATCGACGATCCCCCGGAATTCACGGTTGCCGCATTCAAGGGCAAGGCGATCTCGGTGCACTGGGAATCGATGTTCACGCGCTCCTCGTTCCAGACGCCGGACATGATCGCGCAGCATCATCTGCTGGACGACGTCGCCGACCTCATCGACAAGGGCGTGCTGCGCACCACGCTCGACCAGACTTTTGGCACGATCAACGCAGCCAACCTCAAGCGCGCGCATGCGCTGCTCGAGAGCGGCAAGTCGCGCGGCAAGATCGTGCTGGAGGGGTGGTAAACACACTCGCCACGTAGGTTGGGTTAGCGAAGCGTAACCCACAACCTGTCAACGCGCGGAATGTAAAGAGGTGGGTTACGCCTTCGGCTAACCCACCCTACGAGTCCTCGTGCTAAGCAATCGTATTGACGATGCCGCCTTCCGCGCGCAGCGCCGCGCCGTTGGTCGCGGAGGCTTCCTTCGACGCGACGTAGATCACCATGTTGGCGATCTCGTCGACACTCGCAAAACGTTGGATCAGCGAACTCGGGCGATGCTGCTTGACGAAATTGGCAGCGGCTTCATCCAACGACTGGCCGTTCTGCTTGGCGAGATCCTTCACGAAGGTCTCGACGCCTTCCGACATGGTCGGCCCCGGCAGCACCGAATTCACCGTGACGCCGGTGCCGCGGGTCAGCTGCGCCAGGCCGCGGGCGACCGAGAGCTGGGCCGTCTTGCTCATGCCGTAATGGATCATCTCGACGGGGATGTTGAGCCCGGATTCGGAGGAGATGAAGACGATGCGGCCCCAACTGCGCTTGAGCATGCCCTTCATATACGCGCGCGAGAGCCGCACGCCGCTCATCACATTGACCTCGAAGAAGCGGCTCCAATCCTCGTCCGGAATCTCGAAAAAGTCTTTTGGCTCGAAGATACCGGCATTGTTGATGAGGATATCGACGTCGGGCAGTGCCGCGACCAGCGCCTTGCATCCCGAAGCCGTCGAGACGTCGGCGGCGATACCACGCACCTTGGCACCCGTCCCTTCCAGCTTGCGCACGGCCGCGTCGACCTTGTCCTGGCTACGACCGTTGATCACCACGCTCGCGCCCGAGCCGGCAAGGCCCTTGGCGATGGCGTGGCCGATGCCGGCGGTCGAGCCGGTCACGAGTGCGGTCTTTCCGGAAAGGTCGATCTTCATGGGATATCTCCTTCGATGTCGATGCCGATATCGTGCGCTGCGGAAGCGGATGCAATCGCCGCTCACCGATGCGTGAGCCTGTAGTGGGCAACGCGCAGCGTGCCCACCATCGTCCCTTGGTGCGAGAAAGAGGTGGGCATGGCGCAAGCGCGCCTTTGCCCACCCTACAACATCAAAAAAAACGGCGCCCAGAGGCGCCGCTTTCTCGAAACTCAGAGTACCGACCAGCCGGCCTTACGCCGCCTCGGCTTCCTTGGCCTGCACCGGACCGGAGTCCTGGCCCTTGGCATCGACGTCGCGGTCGACGAACTCGATCACGGCCATCGCGGCGTTGTCGCCGTAGCGGAAGCCCGCCTTGATGATGCGGGTGTAGCCGCCCTGGCGGTCCTTGTAGCGGGGCGCGAGCGTGTCGAACAGCTTCCGGACCTGGTCCTTGTCGCGCATCTCGGAGATCGCCTGACGGCGCATCGCCAGCCCACCCTTCTTGCCGAGGGTGATGAGCTTCTCGACGATCGGACGCAATTCCTTCGCCTTGGGCAGCGTGGTGACGATCTGCTCGTGCTTGATCAGCGCGGCGCACATGTTGGCGAACATCGCGCGGCGATGCTCGGCGGTGCGGTTGAGCTTCCGATGAACCTTGCCGTGACGCATGTAACTATTCCTTACGTATGAACTGCCGCGATGGTTCGTCGGACCAGTTGCTCAGGTGGGCTGCCTGCGTTCGCCCAGATAGCGAGAAGCGAATGGCGAGTAGCTATTCGCTATTCGCCACTCCCTATTCGCCTAACTCAGTAGTGATCCTCGAACCGCTTGGCGAGCTCGTCGATGTTCTCCGGCGGCCAGCCCGGCACTTCCATACCGAGATGCAGACCCATCTGGGCCAGCACTTCCTTGATCTCGTTCAGCGACTTGCGGCCGAAGTTCGGAGTGCGGAGCATTTCCGCCTCCGACTTCTGCACGAGGTCGCCGATGTAGACGATGTTGTCGTTCTTCAAGCAGTTGGCCGAACGCACCGATAGCTCGAGCTCGTCCACCTTCTTGAGGAAGGCGGGGTTGAAGGCGAGGTCCGGGATGATCTCCTGGGCGACTTCCTTGCGCGGCTCTTCGAAGTTGACGAACACGTTGAGCTGGTCCTGCAGGATGCGCGCGGCATAGGCCACGGAATCATCCGGCGTCAGCGCGCCGTTGGTCTCGATCGTCATGGTCAGCTTGTCGTAGTCGAGGATCTGGCCCTCGCGGGTGTTCTCGACCTTGTAGGAGACCTTGCGGACCGGCGAGTACAGGCTGTCGACCGGGATCAGGCCGATCGGCGCGTCCTCGGGACGGTTGCGCTCGGCGGGCACGTAGCCCTTGCCGGTTGCGACCGTGAACTCCATGCGGATTTCGGCGCCTTCGTCCAGCGTGCAGATCTGGAGGTCGGGGTTGAGCACCACGACGTCGCCCACGGTCTGGATGTCGCCGGCAGTGACGCTCCCCGGGCCCTGCTTCTTCACGACCATGCGCTTGGGGCCTTCGCCCTGCATCTTGATCGCGATGTCCTTGATGTTGAGCACGATGTCGGTGACGTCCTCACGGACGCCAGCGATCGAGGAGAACTCGTGCAGCACGCCGTCGATGTGCACCGACTGCACCGCCGCGCCCTGGAGCGAGGAGAGCAGGATGCGGCGCAGCGCGTTGCCGAGCGTCTGGCCGAAGCCGCGCTCGAGCGGTTCGGCAACCACGGTCGCAAAACGGGCCGGATCGCTACCAGCAATGACCTGGAGCTTGTTCGGCCGGATCAGTTCTTGCCAATTTTTCTGGATCGTCACTGTTTCACCCATACGGGCCAGTCGATTTGAGAACTCAAATACTGGCGTTGGAGAAAGGCCGCAGATCATTCCCGCGGCTTCGCAAAAAGTCGTTGCGGGCGACCATGCGCCCGCAACTTGGTATCAAACGCGCCGACGCTTGCGGGGACGGCAACCGTTGTGCGGGATCGTGGTCACGTCGCGGATCGAGGTGACGGTGAAGCCCGCGGCCTGCAGCGCACGGAGCGCCGACTCACGGCCCGAACCGGGACCAGCGACTTCGACTTCCAGCGTGCGCATGCCGTGTTCCTGCGCCTTCTTGGACACGTCTTCGGCTGCTACCTGCGCGGCATACGGGGTCGACTTGCGCGAGCCCTTGAAGCCCATCGTGCCGGCGGACGACCAGGCAATCGTGTTGCCCTGCGCATCGGTGATGGTGATGGTCGTGTTGTTGAACGACGAGTTCACGTGCGCGACGCCGGAGGCGATGTTCTTGCGCTCACGACGACGAACGCGGGTGGCTTCCTTGCCCATAGAGTACCTTTCCTGGAGATCTCAAACGCCGCCGTAATGCCAGCGGCTACACCTGTGGAACGAAAGGCGTGTGGCGAACGGGTCGCCCCGCTTCGCCACACGCCGTGGTTGGATTCGAAAACTTACTTCTTCTTGCCGGCGATGGCCTTGGCCGGACCCTTGCGCGTACGCGCATTGGTGTGGGTACGCTGGCCACGCACCGGCAGACCGCGACGATGACGCAGGCCGCGATAGCAGCCGAGGTCCATCAGACGCTTGATGTTGATGCCGACCTCACGACGCAGATCGCCCTCGACGAGATAGTCGCGGTCGATGACTTCGCGGATCTGGAGCACCTCGGCGTCGCTGAGCTGGTTGACGCGGCGATCCTCGGGGATCTTCACCTTTTCGAGAATCTCACCAGCGATCTTCTGGCCGATGCCATGGATGTACTGGAGCGCGATCAGCACGCGCTTGTTGGTCGGAATGTTCACGCCGGCAATACGGGCCACGGCCTTCTCCTGTTGCCGATTCCTCGTCAGGAAGCGGTCTTTAAGTGCTTGGTTTCTCGGGCAGGTGTTCACAAACGCGAACACGACGCCCACCCCTGGTCTTCCTGGGGCCCGGCATCGTTTGAAACTATCCGACTTGGATGCGGGGCTTATTAAGGGATTCAGGGGGCTTTCGTCAACCGCTGCTAGCGCTTGGCTCGCTTTTTCGTGACCTTTTTTGGACCCTTCTTCGAACCTTTTTTGACGGCCTTCTTAGCGGCCTTTTTGGAGGTCTTTTTGACCGCTTTCTTGGCTGCCTTCTTGGCGCCCTTCACAGCCTTCTTGGCTGCCTTTTTAGGGGACTTGACCGATTTGGCGGCCTTTTTGGCAGCTTTTTCCGGTTTTCGAGCCGTTTTCTTGGCTTTCTTGGCCGGCGCCGCCCTGGCCGCGCTTCTGGCGTGGCTCTTGGGCTCGACCGCCCCCAGCGCCAGCAGCTGGCGGTGGATGGCGCGGGTCACCTCGTCGATAGCCATCATGCCGTCGATGGTGGAGAGCTTCCGCCGCTCGGAATAGTAGTGAATCAACGGTTCTGTCTGGCTGCGGTAGCTGGCGAGTCGCCTGGTCAGGACCTCCGGGGTGTCGTCGACTCGGACTTCCTCACCGCGCTCCCGCATCTGGGCCACGCGGGTCTCGACACGGCTCAACAGCGCGCTCTCGTTGACGCGGAGCTCGATCACGGCGTCGAGCTTCAGGTGCTTGTGCTTGAGCAGTTCGTCCAGTGCCTCGGCCTGCGGCACGGTGCGCGGGAAGCCGTCAAGGATGAAACCGTTCTTCGCGTCCGGCTGGTCGATGCGGTCGGAGATAATGCCGACCACAACCTCGTCGGGGACAAGGCCGCCACCGGCCATGATCTCCTTGGCCTTCAGCCCGACCGGCGTTCCGGCCGCTACCGCTGCACGCAACATCTCGCCGGTCGAGAGCTGAACGATGCCATAGCGCTGCACCAGCAGCTGCGCCTGGGTCCCCTTGCCTGAGCCCGGCGGTCCCAGAAGTATAATTCTCATTGGCGTACGCCCCCCGGATTGGTGAGCGATACGTCGCGCACCTGTGTTTGAAGATCGAGAATAGTGCAAACCACAATCAGCGCCGCACCGCTACCCATATCATGGGTGAGCGAATGCCCGGACGCCAAGAAGGCCTTTGAAATCAGGGTTTGCGTCGCAGTGAGAGCCGCTCTGCCGATACGACCGAATGACCGGCTGATCACCTCGGCGGGCGCCGCGCGTTACTCGCGCGGCGAATCGGCGGCACAGGCGCGCCGCCTCGAGAGGACGCCGCGTCTTAGCGGCGGCGGCCCCGCAGCTTCGACTTCCGGATCAGGCCTTCATACTGATGGGCGAGCAGATAGCCCTGCACCTGCGCCACCGTGTCCATGGTGACACTGACCACGATCAGCAGCGAGGTGCCACCGAAGTAGAACGGCACTGAGGCATAGGAGATCAGGATTTCCGGAATCAAGCAGACGATCGCGAGGTAGATCGCGCCGAGCACGGTGATGCGCGACAGCACGTAGTCGATGTATTCCGCGGTGCGCTCGCCCGGACGGATGCCCGGGATAAAGCCGCCATGCTTCTTCAGATTGTCCGCGGTCTCGGTCGGGTTGAACACGATCGCGGTGTAGAAGAAGGCGAAGAACACGATCAGCGCGAGATAGAGGACCAGGAACAGCGGGCGGCCGTGGCCGAGCTGGGTCGTGATCCACTGGAACCATTCCGGCCCGCGGCCCGCGTTGAAGTTCGCAACCGTGGTCGGCAGCAACAGCAGCGAGGACGCGAAGATCGGCGGGATCACGCCGGAGGTGTTGAGCTTGAGCGGCAGATGCGAGGACTGGCCCTCGAACATCTTGTTGCCGACCTGGCGCTTCGGATACTGGATCAGCAGCCGGCGCTGGGCGCGCTCCATGAACACGATGAAGGCGATCACGGCGACCGCCATCACGATCACGACCAGGATGAGGCCGGTCGACATTGCGCCCTGACGGCCGAGCTCGAGCATATTGGCCAGTGCTGCGGGCAGCTCGGCGACGATACCGGAGAGAATGATCAGCGAGATGCCGTTGCCGATGCCGCGCGAGGTGATCTGCTCGCCCAGCCACATCAGGAACATGGTGCCGCCGGTCAGCGTGATCGCGGTGGAGATCCGGAAGAACATGCCGGGGTCGCTGACGACGTTGCCGGCGCCTTCGAGACCGACCGCAATGCCGTAGGACTGGAACGCAGCCAGGATCACCGTGAGGTAGCGGGTGTACTGGTTCAGCGTCTTGCGGCCCGCCTCACCTTCCTTCTTCAGCGCCTCGAGCTGCGGCGAGACGGTGGTGAGGAGCTGGATGATGATCGAGGCCGAGATATACGGCATGATGTTCAGCGCGAAGATCGCCATGCGGTGGATACCGCCGCCGGCGAACATGTTGAACATGCCGAGGATGCCGCCCGCCTGCGAGCGGAAGACCTGCTCCCAGATGTTGGGATCGATGCCAGGCAGCGGGATGTAGGTGCCGAGCCGATAAACGAGCAGCGCACCCAGGGTGAACCAGATGCGCTTCTTCAGCTCGTCGGCCTTGGCAAACGCGCCGAAATTGAGGTTGGCTGCCAGTTGTTCCGCTGCAGAGGCCATATTGGACTTTCTCCCGCCGCCTTTTGCGCCGTCATACCCGCGGCCGGGCTACTTTCGCGGACGCCGGACATTATCTGGGGCTTCGGCTTCGATAAGTCCATCGTCCCGCATGCGCAAAGGCCCGCGAGGCGCGGGCCGATGACGCAGTTGTTACGCCGCCTCGCCTTCTTCCTTGGGGGCAGCGAGGATCTTCACCGAACCGCCGGCCTTCTCGACCGCTTCAATCGCGGTCTTGGTGGCACCATGCACTTCGATGTTCAGTTTGGCCTTGAGCTCACCCCGGCCGAGCAGCCGCAGGCCGGCCTTGGCGCGGCGCAGCACGCCCGCCTTCACCAGGGCCTCGACGTTCACGACGCTGCCGGTATCGAGCTTCTTGGCATCGACCGCATCCTGGAGCCGGTCGAGATTGATCTCGGCGAACTCGACGCGGAAGATGTTGTTGAAGCCGCGCTTCGGCAGGCGGCGATGCAACGGCATCTGGCCGCCTTCGAAACCCTTGATGCGCACGCCCGAACGCGCGGTCTGGCCTTTGCCGCCGCGGCCGGACTGCTTGCCCTTGCCCGAACCAATGCCACGGCCGACGCGCATACGCTTCTTGCGCGAGCCGGCGTTGTCGGCGATATCGCTGAGCTTCATCGCCCTGCTCCTTGTGTTTTGCGCATGATCTGGTCCGAAAACCGGTAGCCGCTCTTCGGGATCATGCGCGCAATTTTACTTCTCGTCGACAATGCGAACGAGATGGTGAACCTTTTCGATCATGCCGCGGACCGCCGGGGTGTCCGGCAGTTCGCTGGTGCGGCCGATCTTGTTGAGCTTGAGCCCGATCAGGGTCGAACGCTGCGAGTGATGGCGGCGGATCGCGCTGCCGGTCTGCTCAAGCTTGATCGTCTTTGCGGCCTTGGCCATCGTGGTCTACTCCGAAAAGCGTTGGTTAGTCCGCCGCCGCCTCGGCATCGCCGCCGACGCGACGACCCTGAAGGGTGGACACCTTGATGTTGCGGCGCGCCGCGACCGAACGCGGGCTGTCCTGATGCTTCAGCGCATCGAAGGTCGCGCGCACCATGTTGTACGGGTTCGACGAGCCGATCGACTTCGCCACCACGTCCTGGACGCCGAGCGTCTCGAACACGGCGCGCATCGGGCCGCCGGCGATGATGCCGGTACCGGCCGGAGCTGCACGCAGATAGACACGGCCCGCGCCATGACGGCCGGCGATGTCGTGATGCAGCGTGCGGCCCTCGCGCAGCGACACGCGGGTCAGGTTGCGCTTGGCGGATTCGGTGGCCTTGCGGATCGCCTCTGGCACTTCGCGCGCCTTGCCGTGACCGAAGCCGGCACGGCCCTTCTGATCGCCGATCACGACCAGCGCTGCGAAACCGAAGCGCTTGCCGCCCTTGACGACCTTGGCGACGCGGTTGATGTGGACGAGCTTGTCGACGAACTCGCTGTCGCGCTCCTCGCGCTGCTGGCGGTCACGTCCACCGCCGCGTTGATCGCGTCCACCACGTTGTTCGCGTTCTGCCATTTTTCCAATCCTTCAGAGGCTTACGCCTCAATCCTCAAATTCTGTTAGAAGCTCAGCCCGCTCTCACGCGCCGCGTCGGCCAGTGCCTTGACGCGCCCGTGGTAGAGGTAGCTGCCGCGATCGAACACGACTTCCTTGACGCCCTTCTCGGCAGCGCGCTCGGCCAGCAGCTTGCCGACCGCCTTCGCCGCATCGATGTCGGCGCCGGTCTTGCCGCCGTCGCGCATCGACTTCTCGAGCGACGAGGCCGAGGCCAGCGTCTCGCCCTTCAGGTCGTCGATGACCTGGGCATAGATGTGCTTCGACGAGCGGAACACGGACAGGCGCGGACGGCCGCCACCGGAGCGACGCAGCTTCAGCCGCACACTCCGCTTGCGCCGGGCATTCGTAACCTTGACTTTCGACATGACCGGCTCCGTTACTTCTTCTTGCCTTCCTTGCGGAAGATGAATTCGCCGACATACTTCACGCCCTTGCCCTTGTAGGGCTCCGGCGGACGATAGGAGCGAATCTCGGCGGCGACCTGGCCGACACGCTGGATGTCGCTGCCGGTCACCGTGATCTCGGTCGGCTTCGGCACGGTGATCGTGATCCCCTCGGGGATCGCATAAACCACGTCGTGGCTGTAGCCGAGCGCGAGCTGCAGGTTCTTGCCCTGCATCGCGGCGCGGTAACCGACGCCGGTGATTTCGAGCTTCTTCTCGAAGCCCTTGGTGACACCTTCGACCAGATTCGCGACCTGGGCGCGAGCGGTGCCGTACAGCGCCCGCGCGCGATTGGTCTCGACCCGCGGTGCAACCTTCACCTGGCCGCCCTCGAGCTTCACTTCGACGTCGTTATGGACGACGAACTGAAGCTGGCCCTTCGGCCCCTTCATCTTGACGGTCTGCCCGTCGACGGTCGCCGTAACGCCCGACGGCACCGCTACAGGTCTTTTGCCAACACGTGACATGGATCAAAAATCC
Source organism: Bradyrhizobium diazoefficiens (assembly GCF_016612535.1). Classification (NCBI taxonomy): domain Bacteria; kingdom Pseudomonadati; phylum Pseudomonadota; class Alphaproteobacteria; order Hyphomicrobiales; family Nitrobacteraceae; genus Bradyrhizobium; species Bradyrhizobium diazoefficiens. Next base: position 35,766 of record NZ_JAENXS010000008.1, on the reverse strand, counting down.
TTCTCAGAACACCGTGAAGAGGACTTCACCGCCCACGTTCGCTTCACGCGCACTGTGGTCGGCCATGATCCCCTTCGGCGTCGACAGCACCGAAATACCGAGTCCGTTATTGACCCGCGGCAGAGCCTTGACCGAGGCGTAGACACGACGCCCGGGCTTGGAGACTCGTTCGATCTCGCGGATGACGGGCTCGCCGTCGAAATACTTCAACTCGATCTCGATCTCGCTGCGGCCCGAGGCATGTTCAACCGTAGCGTAGCCGCGGATATAGCCCTCGCTCTTCAGCACCTCGAGCACATTCTCGCGCATCCTCGAGCCGGGCGTGGAAACCTTGCTCTTCGCGCGCATCTGCGCGTTGCGGATGCGGGTGATCAGATCGCTGATTGGATCGTGCGTAGACATCTAAACGACCCTCCTTACCAGCTCGACTTCACGAGGCCCGGGACCATGCCCTTGGAGCCAAGTTCGCGCAGCGCGATACGGGACAGCTTGTTCTTGCGGTAGTTCGAGCGCGGACGGCCCGACAGCTCGCAACGCAGACGGATGCGGGTCGCCGACGAATTGCGCGGCATTTCCGCAAGCTTCAGGGTCGCGGCGAACCGCTCCTCCATCGGCAGCGTCTTGTCGGCGATGATCGCCTTCAACCGCGCACGCTTGGGGGCGGCGTTCTTCGCCATCCGCGTGCGCCGGTTGTTCTTCTCGACTGAACTCTTCTTTGCCATGCTTGGCTCCTGGGTATCCGCGTTTGAGAGGCTTTAGGTCAGCGTCTCACTGCCGGAACGGGAAATTGAAAGCGGTCAACAAGGCCCTCGCCTCGTCGTCGGTCTTGGCCGTGGTGCAGACAGTGATGTCCATACCGCGGGCTTCCGAGACCTTGTCGAAGTCGATCTCGGGGAAAATGATGTGCTCCTTGATGCCGAGCGAGTAGTTGCCGCGGCCGTCGAAGCTCTTCGGGTTCAGGCCGCGGAAGTCGCGGACGCGCGGCAGCGCGACCGTCACCAGGCGATCGATGAACTCGTACATGCGGGCCTTGCGCAGCGTGACCTTGCAGCCGATCGGCTGGTTCTCACGCAACTTGAAGGTCGCGATGGCGATGCGCGAATAGGTCACGATCGCCTTCTGGCCGGCGATCTGCGTCAATTCGGCGGCGGCAGTCTCGGCCTTCTTGCGGTCGTTGACGGAATCGCCGACGCCCATGTTCAGCACGACCTTGTCCAGGCGCGGAACCTGCATCACGTTCTCATAACCGAACTTCTCGGTCATTTCCGTGCGGATCTTCGCGTCGTATTCCGCGCGCAGGCGCGGCGTGTAAGCGGCCTCAGCCATCGATCTCAGCTCCCGAGCTCTTGGCGATGCGAACCTTCTTGCCGTCCGCCAGAATCTTGAATCCGACGCGGGTCGGCTTTCCGTCCTTGCCGACATACGCGATGTTTGACAGTTGGATCGGCGACTCCTTCGAGATGATGCCGCCCTCCTGGGCCTGCGTCTGCTTCTGGTGACGCTTGACCATGTTGACGCCGCGCACGAGCGCCGTGCCGGCGTCGGGGCGCACTTCGAATACTTCGCCGGTGCGGCCCTTGTCGCGACCGGTCAGCACGACGACCTTGTCGCCCTTGCGGATCTTCGCAGCCATCACAGCACCTCCGGCGCGAGCGAGATGATCTTCATGTGGTTCTTGGCGCGCAGCTCGCGCGGCACGGGCCCGAAGATACGGGTGCCGACCGGCTCGGACTGATTGTTGATCAGAACGGCGGCATTGCGGTCGAAGCGGATGACCGAACCGTCGGCGCGGCGGATGTCCTTGCGGACACGCACCACGACGGCCTTCATCACGTCGCCCTTCTTCACCTTGCCACGCGGAATCGCTTCCTTGATCGAGACGACGATGATGTCGCCGATCGTGGCGTAGCGGCGCTTGGAGCCTCCGAGCACCTTGATACACATGACACGGCGTGCGCCAGAATTGTCGGCCACGTCGAGGTTGGTCTGCATCTGAATCATTGATGCACCTCGTCCTCTTCTCTTTGCGCCAGCCTAGCCGGCGCTCAACATTTCCCTGAAGTCAGTCGGCCAAAGCCAACAGATCAGGCGCTTTTCTTGTGTTCGCCCCGGATCACGACCCAGGACTTCAACTTCGAAATCGGCTTCGATTCCTCGATCCACACCATGTCGCCCGGCTTGAACTCGTTGTTCTCGTCGTGCGCGTGGTAGTTCTTCGAACGGCGGATCGTCTTCTTGTAGATCGGATGCGTGAAGCGGCGATCGACGCGCACCACGACGGTCTTGGCAGTCTTGTCGCTGACGACCACGCCTTGCAAAGTACGTTTCGGCATATTCGTAAGCCCCTTACTTCTCTTTCGCGCGCTTCTGCGCGGCGACGGTCTTGATGCGGGCGATGTCGCGGCGAGCCTCGCGCAGGCGCGAGGTGTTCTCGAGCTGCCCGGTGGCACGCTGGAAGCGCAGGTTGAAGCGCTCCTTCTTCAGGTTCAGGACGGCGTCGTCCTGCTGGTCGGGGCTCATCGCGCGGATGTCTTCGATCTTCATCTGGGCCATGGCCATTACTCCGCAATGCGCTCGACGAAGCGCGTCTTGATCGGCAGCTTGGCGGCTGCCAGCGTCAGCGCCTCACGCGCCGTCTGGGTGTTGACGCCGTCGATTTCGAACAGCACCCGGCCCGGCTTGACGCGCGCCACCCACAATTCGGGCGCGCCCTTGCCGGAGCCCATGCGGACTTCGGCCGGCTTCTTCGACACCGGGACGTCGGGGAACACACGGATCCAGACGCGGCCGGCGCGCTTCATGTGGCGGGTCAGGGCGCGGCGGGCGGCCTCGATCTGGCGCGCAGTGACGCGCTCAGGCTCGGTCGCCTTCAGGCCGAACTGGCCGAACGCCAACGTCGCGCCCGAAGTCGCAACGCCGTGAATCCGGCCCTTATGCGCCTTCCGGAACTTCGTTTTCTTAGGTTGCATCATGGCTGTAAGCCCTCAAATTCTCTGTGCTGGCTCAGGCCGCGTCACGGCGCTGACGGCCGCCACGATCACCACCGCCACCGGTCTCGCCTTCGGCCATTCTCTTGTCCTGGGCCATCGGATCGTGCTCGAGGATCTCGCCTTTGAAGATCCAGACCTTGACGCCGCAGGTGCCGAAGGTCGTGAACGCGGTCGCAACGCCGTAGTCGATGTCGGCGCGCAGCGTGTGCAACGGCACGCGACCTTCGCGATACCACTCCATGCGCGCGATTTCCGCACCGCCCAGACGACCCGAGCAGTTGATGCGGATGCCTTCCGCGCCGAGACGCATCGCCGACTGCACGGCGCGCTTCATGGCACGGCGGAACGCCACGCGGCGCTCCAGCTGCTGTGCGATCGATTCCGCCACCAGCGTCGCATCGAGCTCCGGCTTGCGGATCTCGACGATGTTGATGACGACGTCGGACGAGGTGATGTCCGCGACCTTCTTGCGCAGCTTGTCGATGTCGGCGCCCTTCTTGCCGATCACCACGCCCGGACGCGCCGAGTGGATGGTGACGCGGCACTTCTTGTGCGGACGCTCGATCACGATGCGGGCGACGGCCGCCTGCTTGAGCTCCTTGTGCAGGATCTCGCGGATCTTGACGTCCTCGTGCAGCAGCTTGCCGTATTCCTGCTTGCCGGCGAACCAGCGGGAATCCCAGGTCCGGTTGATGCCGAGACGCAGACCGATCGGATTGATCTTTTGACCCATCGTTTTCTCCTGCGACCCTTAAGCCGCTGCTGCTTCGGCTTCGACCTGACGAACAATGATCGTCAGCTGCGAAAATGGTTTGTAGACACGGCCCGAGCGGCCGCGGCCGCGGGCGGCAAAGCGCTTCATCACGAGGCCGTTGCCGACGAAGGCCTGCGCCACGACGAGATCATCGACGTCGAGGTCGTGGTTGTTCTCGGCATTGGCGATCGCCGATTCCAGGCACTTCTTCACATCGACCGCGATCCGCTTGCGCGAGAACTGCAGGTCGGCGAGCGCAGCGGAAGCCTTCCGGCCGCGAATGAGCTGGGCGACCAGGTTGAGCTTCTGCGGGCTCACCCGCAGCATCCGGGCGACCGCCTTGGCCTCGTTCTCGGCGAGGCTCCGTTCGCGCTTAGGTTTGCTCATCGTTTAATCCTCAAGCCTTCTTGGCTTTCTTGTCACCGGAGTGGCCATGGAAGGTCCGGGTCGGCGAGAACTCGCCGAACTTGTGACCGACCATTTCCTCGTTGACGGCCACCGGCACGTGCTTCTGACCGTTGTAGACGCCGAAGGTCAGGCCGACGAACTGCGGCAGGATCGTCGAGCGACGGCTCCAGATCTTGATGACGTCGTGACGGCCGGACGCGCGCGCGGCATCTGCCTTCTTGAGCAGAGAACCCTCGACGAACGGGCCTTTCCAGACTGAACGAACCATGTCCGGCGTTCCTTACTTCTTCCGCTTGTGGCGGCTTAGGAGAATGAATTTGTTGGTCGATTTGTTGGAGCGGGTCTTCTTGCCCTTGGTCGGCTTGCCCCACGGGGTGACCGGGTGGCGACCGCCCGAGGTACGACCTTCACCACCGCCGTGCGGATGGTCGATCGGGTTCATCGTGACGCCGCGGTTATGCGGACGACGGCCCATCCAACGCTTGCGGCCGGCCTTGCCGATCGACGTGTTCATGTGGTCCGGGTTCGACACCGCGCCGATCGTGCCGCGGCAACGGCCGTGCACCAGGCGCTGCTCGCCCGAGTTCAGGCGGATGATCACGTAGTCCTGGTCGCGACCGACGAGCTGGGCGTAGGTGCCGGCGGAGCGGGCGAGCTGGCCGCCCTTCCCGATCTTGACCTCGATGTTGTGGATGATCGTGCCGACCGGCATGTTGCCGAGCGGCATGACGTTGCCCGGCTTCACGTCGACGTAGTTGCCGGCAATGATGGTGTCCCCGACCGCCAGGCGCTGCGGCGCCAGGATGTAGGCCTGCTCGCCATCCTGATACTTGATCAGCGCGATGAAGCCGGTGCGGTTCGGATCGTATTCCAGCCGCTCGACGGTTGCGGGAACGTCGATCTTCTCACGCTTGAAGTCGACGGTGCGCAGCGTCCGCTTGTGACCACCGCCGCGGAAGCGGACGGTGATGCGGCCGGTGTTGTTGCGGCCGCCCGAAGAGTGCTTGCCTTCGGTGAGCGCCTTGACCGGCTTGCCCTTGTAGAGCGCCGAACGATCGACCATGACCAGCTGGCGCTGGCCCGGCGTCGTGGGATTGAATGTCTTCAGTGCCATCGTCGTACGACCTTACAGACCGGTGGTGACGTCGATCCGGTGGCCCTCTTCGAGGGTCACGATCGCGCGCTTGGTGTTCGACTGCGAGCCGAGATTGCCGCGGAAGATCTTGGTCTTGCCCTTGCGGACCAGCGTGTTGACGCTCTTGACCTTGACGTCAAACAGCTTCTCGATCGCTTCCTTGATCTGCGGCTTGGTCGCTTTCGCGGCCACCTTGAACAGGACCTTGTTGTGCTCGGACGCCAGCGTCGCCTTTTCGGTGACGACCGGGGCGACGATCACGTCGTAATGGCGAGCCTCGATGTTCTTCGTCATTTGAAGCGCGCCTCCAGCGCATCGATGGCGGCCTTGGTCAGAACGAGCTTCTGACGGCGCAGGATGTCATAGACGTTGATGCCCTGGATCGGCAGCACGTCCATGTTCGGGATGTTGCGGGCCGCGGCGGCAAAGCCGTTGTTGAGCTCGGCGCCGTCGATGATCAGCGCGTTGGTGAGCCCCAGGCCCGAGAAGTGACCGAGCAGCGCCTTGGTCTTGGCGGCTTCCAGCGCGGCCTTGTCGATCACGAGGAGATCGCCGTCCTTGGCCTTGGCTGAGAGCGCGTGCTTGAGAGCGAGCGCACGGACCTTCTTCGGCAGGTCGGTGGCGTGCGAACGCACCACCGGACCGAAGGCACGGCCGCCGCCACGGAACTGCGGCACGCGAGCCGAGCCGTGACGAGCACCGCCGGTGCCCTTCTGCTTGTACATCTTCTTGCCGGTGCGCCAGATCTCGGCGCGCCCCTTGGCCTTGTGGGTACCGGCCTGGCGCTTGTTGAGCTGCCACTGCACGCAACGCGCAATGATATCCTGGCGCGGCTCAAGGCCGAAAATGGTGTCGGAAAGCTGGACCGAGCCGGCTTCCTTGCCCTCGAGGGTGGTGACCTTCAATTCCATCTCACGCACCCTCTTGCTGGGCCGCAGCCTCGGCTTCGCCGCCCGCAACCTTGAACTTGCCGGGCTTCGGAGCTTCCTTCGGCAGCGGCTTCTTGACGGCATCGCGCACACGGATCCAACCGCCCTTGGAGCCGGGAACGGCGCCCTCGACGAGAATCAGGCCACGCTCGACATCGAGCTGAACAACGCGGAGGTTGAGCGTGGTGATGCGGTCGACACCCATATGGCCGGGCATCTTCTTGTTCTTCCAGGTCTTGCCAGGGTCCTGACGACCACCGGTCGAACCGATCGAACGGTGCGAAACCGACACACCGTGCGTGGCGCGCAGACCGCCGAAGTTCCAGCGCTTCATACCGCCGGCGAAGCCCTTACCGACCGAGGTGCCGGTGACGTCGACGAACTGGCCGACGACGAAATGATCGGCGAGGATCTCGGCGCCGACGGGGATCATGGCATCCGCGGAGACGCGGAATTCCTCGACCTGCCGCTTCGGCTCGACCTTGGCGACCGCGAACTGGCCGCGCTCCGCCTTGGGCATGTACACGGTCTTGCGGCTGCCAGAACCAAGCTGGAGCGCGACGTAACCGTTCTTCTCTTCGGTGCGGTGGCCTAAGACCTGGCAATTGCCGAGCTTCAGCACGGTCACGGGGATATGTTCGCCGGCCTCTGTAAAGACCCGCGTCATCCCGACCTTTTGTGCGATCACTCCGGAGCGCATCGGCGTGCTTCCTGTTCTTTCTGTCCGCTAATCGCGAACGTGATCCAAAAATCTTAGAGCTTGATCTCGACGTCGACACCGGCGGCCAGGTCGAGCTTCATCAAAGCATCGACGGTCTGCGGGGTCGGATCGACGATGTCGAGCAGGCGCTTGTGGGTGCGCATCTCGAACTGTTCGCGGCTCTTCTTGTCGACGTGCGGCGAACGGTTGACGGTGAACTTCTCGATGCGGGTGGGCAGCGGAATGGGTCCGCGAACCTGCGCACCGGTGCGCTTCGCCGTGTTCACGATCTCGCGGGTCGACGTATCGAGGATACGATGGTCGAACGCCTTGAGACGGATACGAATATTTTGGCCGTTCATTGCCGTGGTCTCTCTTCAGTGGGGTGGCGAATAGCGAATAGCGAATGTCACCATCCGCTACTCGCCGATCCCTATTCTCGTAATTACTCGATGATCGAGGCGACGACGCCGGCGCCGACGGTACGGCCGCCTTCGCGGATCGCGAAGCGGAGCTTCTCTTCCATCGCGATCGGCACGATCAGGTGCACTTCCATCGCGATGTTGTCGCCCGGCATCACCATCTCGGTACCTTCCGGCAGGTGCACGACACCGGTCACGTCGGTGGTGCGGAAGTAGAACTGCGGACGGTAGTTGGTGAAGAACGGGGTGTGGCGACCGCCCTCTTCCTTGGTGAGGATGTAAGCCTCAGCCTTGAACTTGGTGTGCGGCTTGACCGAACCCGGCTTGGCCAGAACCTGACCGCGCTCGACGTCCTCGCGCTTGGTGCCGCGGAGCAGCGCGCCGATGTTGTCGCCGGCCTGGCCCTGGTCGAGCAGCTTGCGGAACATTTCGACGCCGGTGACCGTGGTCTTCTGCGTCGCACGCAGACCGACGATCTCGATTTCCTCGCCGACCTTGACGATACCGCGCTCGACACGGCCGGTGACGACGGTGCCGCGGCCCGAGATCGAGAACACGTCTTCAACCGGCATCAGGAACGGCTGGTCGATCGGACGCTCCGGCTGCGGGATGTACTCGTCGACGTTCTTCATCAGCTCGAGGATGGCGTCGTGGCCGAGCTTCTTGTCGGAATCTTCGAGAGCGGCGAGCGCCGAACCCTTGATGATCGGAATCTTGTCGCCCGGAAATTCGTACTTCGAGAGCAGCTCGCGGACTTCGAGCTCGACGAGCTCGAGCAGTTCCGGATCGTCGACCATGTCGCACTTGTTGAGGAACACGACGAGCGCGGGAACGCCGACCTGGCGGGCGAGCAGGATGTGCTCGCGGGTCTGCGGCATCGGGCCGTCAGCGGCCGACACGACCAGGATCGCACCGTCCATCTGGGCGGCGCCGGTGATCATGTTCTTCACGTAGTCGGCGTGGCCGGGGCAGTCGACGTGGGCGTAGTGGCGGTTCTTGGTCTCGTACTCGACGTGTGCGGTCGAGATCGTGATGCCGCGCGCCTTCTCTTCCGGCGCCTTGTCGATCTGGTCGTACGCCGTGAACGTCGCACCGCCGGTCTCGGCGAGGATCTTGGTGATCGCAGCCGTCAACGACGTCTTGCCATGGTCGACGTGACCGATGGTGCCGATGTTGCAGTGCGGTTTGTTACGTTCAAACTTTGCTTTGGCCATTTGACTCTCCGTTCAATCGTCAGCTTGAGACCGACGATAATCAGGCAAACTTCTTTTGGACTTCTGCCGACACGTTCGCCGGCGCTTCTGCGTAGTGGTCGAATTGCATGGTGAAGGTCGCGCGACCCTGGCTCATCGAGCGCAGGTTATTCACGTACCCGAACATGTTCATGAGCGGCACCATCGCGTTGATGACGTTGGCGTTGCCGCGCATGTCCTGCCCCTGGATCTGACCGCGCCGGGAATTCAGGTCGCCGATGACCGAGCCGGTATAGTCTTCCGGGGTCACCACTTCGACCTTCATGATCGGCTCGAGCAGGACGGACTTGCCCTTCTGCAGGGCTTCGCGGAATGCAGCGCGCGAAGCGATTTCGAAGGCGAGCGCCGACGAGTCGACGTCGTGATACTTGCCGTCGACCAGCGAAACCTTGACGTCGACCACGGGAAAGCCCGCGACCACGCCCGCGCCCATCACGCTGTTGAGGCCCTTTTCGACGCCGGGGATATATTCCTTCGGCACCGCGCCGCCGACGATCTTCGATTCGAACTCGTAGCCCTTGCCGGGCTCGTTCGGCTCGACGATGATCGACACTTCGGCGAACTGACCGGTACCACCGGTCTGCTTCTTGTGGGTGTACTTGACCTCGGCCTTCTTGGTCACGCGCTCACGGAACGCCACCTGCGGCGCGCCGATGTTGGCGTCGACCTTGTAGGTACGGCGCAGAATGTCGACCTTGATGTCGAGGTGGAGTTCGCCCATGCCCTTGAGGATGGTCTGGCCGGACTCCTGGTCGGTCGACACGCGGAAGGACGGATCCTCCGCAGCGAGCTTCGCCAGCGCGACGCCCAGCTTTTCCTGGTCGGCCTTGGACTTCGGCTCGATCGCGATCTCGATGACCGGTTCGGGGAATTCCATCTTCTCCAGGATCACCTGCTTGTCGGGATCGCACAGCGTGTCACCGGTGCGCGCTTCCTTCAGGCCGGCCAGCGCGACGATGTCGCCGGCATAGGCTTCCTTGATGTCTTCGCGGTTGTTCGCATGCATCAACAGCATGCGCCCGATGCGCTCCTTCTTCTCGCGCGTCGAGTTCACGACGCCCGTGCCGCTCTGGAGAACGCCAGAGTAGATGCGGCAGAAGGTGATGGTGCCGACGAACGGGTCGTCCATGATCTTGAACGCGAGCAGCGCGAGCGGCTCCTTGTCGTCAGCCTTGCGCACGACCTCGTTGCCGCGATCGTCGGTGCCCTTGATCGCGGGCACGTCGACCGGCGACGGCAGATAGTCGACGACGGCGTCGAGCAGCGGCTGCACGCCCTTGTTCTTGAAGGCCGAACCGCACAGCACGGGATAGAACGCGCCGGTCAGCACCGCCTTGCGGATCAGCCGCTTCAGCGTGGCTTCGTCCGGCTCGTTACCGTCGAGGAACGCGGCAAGCGCATCGTCGTCGAGCTCGACGGCGGCTTCCACCATCTTCTCGCGGTATTCCTTGGCCTGGTCGACCATATCTTCCGGAATGTCGACATAGTCGAACTTCGCGCCGAGCGACTCATCGTTCCAGATGATGCCCTGCATCTTCACGAGGTCGACGAGACCCTTGAAGTTGTTCTCGGCGCCGATCGGCAGCTGGATCGCGATCGGCTTGGCGCCGAGGCGGTCGACGATGTCGGCCAGGCACTTGAAGAAGTCGGCGCCGGTCTTGTCCATCTTGTTGGCGAAGACGATCCGCGGAACCTTGTACTTGTCGCCCTGGCGCCAGACGGTCTCGGTCTGGGGCTCGACGCCCTGGTTCGAGTCGAGCACGCAGACGGCGCCGTCGAGCACGCGCAGCGAACGCTCGACTTCAATGGTGAAGTCGACGTGGCCGGGAGTGTCGATGATGTTCAGGCGCTTGCCGGCCCAGAACGCGGTGGTGGCAGCCGAGGTGATCGTGATGCCACGCTCCTGCTCCTGCTCCATCCAATCCATCGTCGCGGCACCTTCGTGCACTTCGCCGATCTTGTGGCTCTTGCCGGTATAATAAAGGATGCGCTCGGTCGTCGTGGTCTTGCCGGCATCGATATGCGCCATGATACCGAAATTGCGGTAATTCTCTATGGCATGAACGCGAGGCATGGGCTGTTCCTTAGATTCCGTGTTTCGCCGTTACCAGCGATAGTGCGAGAAGGCGCGGTTGGCTTCCGCCATCCGGTGCACGTCTTCGCGCTTCTTGACGGCGTTTCCACGGTTGTTCGATGCATCCAGGAGCTCCGCGGAGAGCCGCTCGGTCATCGTCTTCTCGTTGCGCTCGCGCGCGGCCGAAATCAGCCAGCGGATACCCAGCGCCTGACGGCGGACCGAGCGAACCTCAACCGGGACCTGGTAGGTCGCGCCACCGACGCGGCGGGAGCGCACTTCGATCGTCGGCATGACGTTCTCGAGTGCCTGCTCGAACACGCCGAGTGGGCTCTGCTTGGTCTTGGATTCGATGAGGCCGAACGCACCGTAAACGATGCCTTCGGCGACCGACTTCTTGCCGGCGTACATCACCGAGTTCATGAACTTCGTGACGATGATGTTCCCGAACTTCGGATCGGGAAGGACTTCGCGCTTTTCCGCTGAGTGGCGACGAGACATTGAGCTGGTTCCCGCTTACTTCGGACGCTTCGCGCCGTACTTCGAACGACGCTGCTTACGGTTCTTGACGCCCTGGGTATCCAGAACGCCGCGGAGGATGTGGTAGCGCACGCCGGGCAAGTCCTTGACGCGGCCGCCGCGGATCATGACCACCGAGTGCTCCTGGAGGTTATGGCCTTCACCCGGAATGTAGCCGATCACCTCGAAACCATTGGTCAGACGCACCTTGGCGACCTTACGAAGCGCGGAGTTCGGCTTCTTCGGGGTCGTGGTGTAGACGCGCGTGCAAACACCACGCTTCTGCGGCGACTGCTGCAGCGCCGGCACCTTCTTGCGCGACTTCTGCACTTCCCGCGGCTGTGCGATCAGCTGGTTGATCGTCGGCATCCTGGCCTTACCCTTTGTTCTGCCGCGGTACCCTTGCGGGTCCGCGGAATAATCCGCACCAAGCGAAATTGCGCCAACCGCATCATCACTGAGCGGAAAGCGTTTCGACGCCACAGAGGACCGCAGTAGTTGAGCCGATCAGCGTGAAGCTGCAGCCCGCGCACCGAGGTCATGCATCCGAATTCGACCTCAAGAGAACGAGCTCATGAGACCTAAAATCGCACTGGCATTGCCTAGCTATTATCGACAGCGTTTGAGCGGCATTGGTCGAGGTTGGTGCCCGCCTTTTAGCGATCCCTAGGGATCAACGGGTGGCCCGTTCCGACGTTGGCTATGCTCACCGCCTGTCGTCAAGTGAGGCGCTTTCTATAAGCGAGAATCGATCAAGTCAAGGCGAAATGACCGTCAGAAAGCTCTTATCGCGCCTGGAGAAAAAGCCTGTTCGCTCTCTCGCCGCGCCTGCTTGATATGAGGGCTGACTGCTGGTTCCGCCAGCCCCGGAGCTGAATTATACCCGGAAGAAATATACTTTTATAACCAGTGCTAAGGCTTTTTTTCCTGTTGATGCGTCAATCTGCCCCTTCGGCGGAGATTAGCGCCCATGCGGTACATCGACATTGCCATTATCGGTGGGGGACTTGCCGGCTCAACCGCCGCCGCAATGCTAGGCCGGGCTGGCATCCCGGCCGTGCTAATCGACCCTCATGAATTCTATCCGGCCGATTTTCGCGTCGAAAAGCTCAGCGGTCACGGGCAGGTTGAGCGATTCCAAAGGACGGGAATCGCAGAATCAGTGCTGCGCCGCGCGACTTTCTCCGGCGAGAACTGGATCGCACGGTTCGGCCACCTTCTCGACAAGGCGCCGAGCCGGCAGTTCAACATCCTCTATGATTCCCTGGTCAACGCGATTCGCGACGAGATTCCGGAGCCTGTCGAACGGATCTGGACCAAGGCGGTGTCGGTCGAGACCAGTCCCGAGCGGCAGAGAATCACGCTCGCCAACGACGAGACCGTCTCGGCCCGTCTGGTCGTGCTCGCCAACGGTCTGAACGTCGGCCTGCGCCACCAGCTTGGCATCAGGCGCAACATCGTCAGCGCCTGCCATTCGATCTCGATCGGGTTCGACGTGGTGCCGGCCGGGCAGAATGCGTTCGACTTCCCGGCGCTGACCTATTTCTCGGAGCGGCCGAGCGACCGTATCCCCTACATTTCGCTGTTTCCGATCGGCAAGCGGATGCGCGCCAATCTGTTCGTGTATCGCGGCTTCGATGATCCCTGGCTGCGCGAGCTGCGCCGCGCACCGGCAGCGACGCTGGACACCGCCCTGCCCCGGTTGAAACGCATCACCGGCCCGTTCGACATTCCGGGCGAGCTGAAGATTCGCCCGGTCGATCTCTACGTGAACGATGCCAGCCATCAGCCCGGCGTGGTGCTGGCGGGCGATGCCTTCGCAACCTCCTGCCCGGTCGCCGGCACCGGCTGCGACAAGGTCTTCACCGACGTCGAACGGCTCTGCAACGTCCACATCCCGCAATGGCTGGCATCCGACGGGATGGATGCGGGCAAGATCGCCGCATTCTACGGCGATCCGGTCAAGCGGGCCTGCGATGAATGGTCGGCGGCGAAGGCGTTCGACTTCCGCTCAGTCTCGATCGCGACAAGCCCCTACTGGACGGCGCAGCGCTGGGCGCGCTTCATCGCCTGGTCGACCCAAGGATTGATGCGACGGCTTGGCGGAGGGGTCCATCTGGCGCCGAACTTCCTCGGTCACTCCTCCTCGTCCTCGTCCTCATCGTCCTCGATATCGTCTTCTTCATCCTCGTCGTCATCGTCGCTGTCGTCGTCCGCCTGAGCGGCCATGCCGTGCGGCTGATGGATCTGGTCGTTCCACAGCTTGCGATAGGTGCCATTCCTGGCGAGCAGCTCGGCATGCGAGCCGCGCTCGATCGCCCTGCCCCCTGAGATCACGATGATCTCGTCCATCTCGACCACCGAGGTCAGGCGGTGGGTCGACCAGATCATGGTGCGGCCCTTGGCGACCTTCAGCAACGTGCGGTTGATCGCAGCCTCCGTGGTCTGGTCGAGCGCCGAGGTCGCTTCATCGAGCAGCAGCACGGACGGATTGCGGATGATCGCGCGGGCGATCGCGATGCGCTGGCGCTGGCCGCCCGACAGAGTGTCGCCGCGCTCGCCGACCAAAGTGTCGTAGCGCTGCCGCAGGCTCATGATGTAGCGATGGATCTCGGCCTTCTTGGCCGCCTCCTCCACCTCCTCGTCGGTGGCCCCCTCCTTGCCGAGCCGGATGTTCTCGCGGATCGACATGTTGAACAGCATGTTCTCCTGGAACACCACCGCCATGCTCCGCCGCAGCGAATCCAGCGTCACCTTGCGGACGTCGACACCGTCGATGGTGACGCGGCCTTCGTCAGGCACGTAGAGCCGCAGGATCAGATTGAGCAGCGTGCTCTTGCCGGAGCCGGAGGGGCCGACGACGGCGATGCGCTTTCCCGCGTTGAGCTTGAGACTGAGATTGTCCAGTACCGGCGTCTGGCCGCCCTCGTACTGGAATGTCACATGATCGAAAGTGATGTCGTGGGTAATGCGCGGCAGATCGGGCGCGCCGGGGCGATCGGCGCCGCGCGTGGGCTCGTCGAGCAACTCCTGCATGTGGCGGATCGCGGCGGCCGAGGAGATCGAGACCGGGATGAAGTGCATCACGTGGGCGATGTTGTAGGAAACCTCCCAGAACGCGCTCTCGAAGGTGACGAAGGTGCCGATGGTGATCTGCCCCTTGGTCGCGAGATACGCGCCGATCGCTAGCACGACGAGGTGCAACAGCAGCACCGAGATGGTGACCGTCCGTTCCACCATCGTCGACAGGAACCCGGCGGAGGCAATCCTGTTGCGCGTCTCGTCGTTGCGGAAGGTGAAGAAGCCGAACATCTTGCGTTGCAGGCTGAACGCCTTGATCACGGCCTGCGCCGCCACGTTCTCCTGCACCATGCCGAGCAGCGCGCTTTCGTTGAGCTTCTGCTCGTAATTGGCCTGTACCGCCTTCGGCGTCAGGATGCGCGGGCCGATCAGGGTGATCGGAAACACCAGGAGCGCGACCACCGCGAGCTGCCAGTTCAAGAAAAACATCAGGATGATGCCGGCGATCAATTCCAGGAACGGCAGCGCGGCGCTGTTGGCGAAGGTCTTGACCGAGCCTTCGAAGGCCGAGAGGTCGACCGAGAAGCGCGACAGGATCTCGCCGCGCTTGGTGCGGCCGAAATAGGCCGCCGGCAGGTCCTGGACGTGCTCGAACAGGCGCTTGCGGACGTCGGAGATGACGCAGGCCGCCAACCGGGCATCCCAGCGCTCGTACCAGACCGCGACGATCGAGGTGAAGATGCCGGCGGCCGCGAGCACGCCGAGGATCTTGTACAGCGCCTGGAAATCCTCCTCGCCGAGCGCGTCGTCGATCAGGAATTTGAGGCTGAGCGGCATGATGACGTTGAACAGCGTCTCGACCAGAACGCCGAACGCCACGTACGACAATGTCCGCTTGTAGTTCGTGAGAAAGGGTTTGACGAAACCCCAGATGGTCGCGAGCGCGCCCGCGGCTTCGCGTGCGGTAAAGACGACGAGGTCTTCGTCATCATCGTCGTCGAGCTCAAGCTCGTCGTCGTCCTCGTCTTCGTCCTCCTCATTGTCGTCCAGCTCGGGCTCGGCACCCGCGGCGAGCTTATCGTCGAGCTCGGCCGCCTCTTGCGCGGCGAGCTTCTGTTTGTCGGGAGAGAGAGGCTTGGACGCCATGAAACCAACCGATGCTGACGGCCGGCATGACCGCAGAGAAAGCAGGGAAATAGCGGAACGCCGCCATTTGCGCCGATTCTATGCGATCAGGATGAATTCGGCAAAACAATTGGCGAATTCATCGTGAGGCTAGTCGTCGTCTTCGTCCGCGATCTTGTCGAAGAAGGAATAACGCAGGCTGTCGGCGTCGGCATACCACTGGCCTGGCCCCTTGTTCGCGGCGAGCGTCGCTGCCCAGAGCGCATCAGTGCAGTCCTTGCGGTGCATCGACAGATCGAAGCCGTTGCCGAAGAACAGTTCGGACCATTCCCACCAGGTGCCGAGCTTCCTGACGCCGCGCAACAGGTCGTAGCGGTCGATCACGATTGACGCCATGTCCGAGGTGATCGAGCCGAACACGAGGCCGGTCTTGACCACACGGTTCAACTCGCGGATTGCGCGGACCACCTGCTTCGGGGCGACGTGGCAGAGGCTTGTCTCGAATACGATGTCGAACGCGCCGTCATTGAACGGCATGTCCAGGATCGATCCCAGCTTGTTGTACTTCTTCAGCGCCTGCGGCGTTTTGGCGTGGATCGCGCGGTTGTTCTCGATGCCCCAGGCATCGATGCCGCGCTCGCGCAGCGCACCGACCAGCTCGCCGCTGGCGGAGCCCGCGACCAGGAGCTTGGCGCCCTTCGCCTTGCCCCAGACGATGCCGATCAGCTTTGCGAGATAGTCGGGATCGGTGAAGTGACTCCACGCCTCGCTGTAAGGACCGACGCCACGATAGTTCTCGAAATAGTCGCGATCGATCTTGTCCGAGATCGGTTTGCCGTCCTGGCCGTGCTCGCGGCGCAGCCGCATCGTCTCGGTCAGGATGATGTCGGTCGCCGCATCCGAGGAGTCGAGCAGACCGTTCAGCGTAGAGTCGAACAGATAGTCGCCGACCACGACGATGCCGGGGTGCTCCTTCGGCTCGGGCCGGTGATTGGTCATGACGTCGCGCACGGGCAGACCGCCCGGAACTGCGTTCACCGACGATAGCCAGCGGTGAATCTTGCCTTCCAAGAAATGCGCACGCGCATCGCCGAGCGAGGCCGGCAGCGATTTCAGCGCGGCGTCGATCAGCTCCTGGTCCGACAGATTGGCGAACGCCAGCGCATCGGAACCGGGAATGAGCCAGTTCAGGACGCCGTGCTTGCCGACATCGTGACGCGCGCCTTCGTTGTAGACGCAGCAGCCGCCGAAGGCTTCCGACATGAACCAGGCGCCGGAAATCTGGTCACCCCAGAACGGACTATCGAACAGGATCGAGACCCGCAGATAATGCGCGGGACGGTCGAAATAGGAGACGTGCTTGACCATCGACTTGCGCAGCTGCTCGCCTTCCCAGCCCACAGTGCCGAGCCAGGAATGCGGCAGGCAAACCAGCACGAGATCGAAGTCGCGCGTCTCCGGTCCCTTGCCGTTCATCATCTTCAGCTGATAACGCCCGGTCGGCGCCTTGCCGACGGTGAGCACGCGGTGATTGAGCTGGATGTCGGCGTTGACCTCCGACTGGAGGCATTCGATCAGTTGCTCGTTGCCATTCTGGATGGAATAGAGGCCGATATAGCCGTCGACATCCATCAGATAGTTCTTGAGCGCGTTGAGGCCGTTGGTGTTGTGGCTCTCGGTGGCGATATCAGAGCGCGCCATCACCTTGAAGAAACGTTTTGCCGTTTCGTCCTCGACCTCTTCGTCGAGCACCTGCTCGGCGGTCTTGTAGGCCCATGGATTCTCGTTGTCGTGGGCGCCGATGCCCTCGTAATATTCGATCGGCGACATCTTCTCGGCGCAGCGCTCGCGGAACGACTCGATCGCCGCCGCGGTCTTGACGCCATATTTGCGGCGCATGCCGGCGACGTCGTTGAGAAGCTCGCCGCCAAACTGCACCTGCTCGGCGTCCATCGGAATCGTCTGCAAGCCGAAATGCTGAATCAGCTCACGCAGTGGATCCGGTCCGGTCATCGAGTAATCGTAGATCTCCGCGACGCCGGCCTCGTACATCGCCGGCGCGGAATCGAATTTGCGCGTGACGATCTTGCCGCCGAGCCGATCGGAGGCTTCGTAGATAGTGATGCGGCAGAGGTCGCCGAGCTTACGCTTCAGATACCAGGCGCTCATCAGCCCGCCGGGGCCGCCGCCTACGATTGCGAGATCAAGCATGTCAGTTCCGTGGTCTCCGGCCCTGCCCCCGTCACGGGACCACCGGTCTAAGTTGCCCTAGCAGAAGCGCTTTTCTGACTGAAGGGAAGATGAACAAAGGTTGATTCCGCATCGCAACAGGCAAACAAAGCAGCAAAAAGGCCGGCTTGCGCCGGCCTTTTCACTGTCCTCGGTATTCCTACGGATGAACCATCATTCCGCGGGCGGCAGCGCGGGAAGCTCCGCTTCCGGCGCGGGCGACACGACGGCCGCCTGCTTCTCGCGCTCGTCGAGAATCATCTTGTCGCGCTTCACTGCGACTTCGCGGATCTTGGCCATGGAGGCGCCGGTGCCTGCCGGGATCAACCGGCCGACGATGACGTTCTCCTTGAGGCCTTCGAGCGGATCGACTTTGCCGTTGACCGCCGCTTCCGTGAGGACGCGGGTGGTCTCCTGGAACGAGGCCGCCGAGAAGAAGGAACGGGTCTGCAAGCTCGCCTTGGTGATGCCGAGCAGAACCGGCGTTCCCGTGGCGATCTTCTTGCCCTCTTCTTTGGCCTTCTCGTTGAGCGCGTCGAACTCGATCTTGTCGACCTGCTCGCCCGAGATCATGTCCGTATCGCCCTGGTCGGTGACTTCCACCTTCTGGAGCATCTGACGGACAATCACCTCGATGTGCTTGTCGTTGATGAGCACGCCCTGAAGCCGGTAGACTTCCTGGATCTCGTTGACCAGATAGGCCGCGAGCTCCTCGATGCCCTTGACCGCCAGGATGTCGTGCGGCGCCGGGTTGCCTTCCACGATGAAGTCGCCCTTTTCGACGATGTCGCCGTCCTGAAGGTGGATGTGCTTGCCCTTCGGGATCAGGTATTCGCGCGCCTCATCCGTCTTGTCCATCGGCTCGATCGAGATGCGGCGCTTGTTCTTGTAGTCGCGCCCGAACCGGATGGTGCCCGCGATTTCGGCGATGATCGCCGCATCCTTCGGACGCCGTGCCTCGAACAGCTCCGCCACCCGCGGCAGACCGCCGGTGATGTCGCGCGTCTTGGCGCTTTCGGTCGAGACACGGGCGAGGATGTCGCCGGCCTGGACCTTGGCTCCGATGTCGACCGACAGAATGCCGTCCACCGAAAGCATGTAGCGGGCATCGCCGCCACGGGCGAGCTTGAGCACCTTGCCGTCCTTGCCCTTGACCACGATGGCCGGACGCAGGTCTCCGCCGCCGCGCATCGAGCGCCAGTCGATGACCACGCGCTTGGCGATACCGGTCGCTTCGTCCAGCGTTTCCGAGATGGACTGCCCTTCGACCAGATCCTCGAAGCCGATGGTTCCTTCGACCTCGGTGAGAAGCGGACGCGTATAGGGATCCCACTCGACGATACGCTGGCCACGCTTGACCGTGTCGCCCTCGTCGACGTGCAGGCGCGCGCCGTACTGGATACGGTGCGTCGCACGCTCGGTGCCGTCGGTATCGACGATCGCCACCACCATGTTGCGCACCATCGCGACCAGGTGACCTTCGCTGTTGCGGGCGATGGCCTTGTTCCTGATCACGATCTTGCCGTCGAAGTTGGCTTCGACGAAGGACTGCTCGTTGAGCTGCGCCGCACCGCCGATGTGGAAGGTGCGCATGGTGAGCTGGGTGCCCGGCTCGCCGATGGACTGCGCCGCGATGACGCCGACGGCTTCACCGTGGTTGACCGGCGTGCCGCGGGCGAGGTCGCGGCCGTAGCACATGCCGCAAATGCCGTTGACGAGTTCGCAGGTCAGCGCCGAGCGGATCTTCACCTCCTGCACACCACCCTGCTGGATGGCGTCCAGATGGCTCTCTTCCATCAGCGTATCGCGCTTGATGATCACCTTGCCGGAGCTGTCACGGATGTCTTCGCAGGCCGTGCGTCCGAGAATGCGCGAACCGAGCGAGGCGACCACGGTGCCGGCGTCGACGATGGCGCGCATCTTGATGCCGAGCTTGGTGCCGCAGTCACTCTGCGTGATGATGCAGTCCTGCGCGACGTCGACCAGACGTCGGGTCAGATAGCCGGAGTTCGCGGTCTTCAACGCGGTGTCCGCGAGGCCCTTGCGGGCGCCGTGGGTCGAGTTGAAGTACTCGAGAACCGAGAGGCCTTCCTTGAAGTTCGAGATGATCGGCGTCTCGATGATCTCACCCGACGGCTTGGCCATCAGGCCGCGCATGCCGGCGAGCTGGCGCATCTGGGCCGGCGAACCGCGGGCACCGGAGTGAGCCATCATGTAGATCGAGTTGATGTCGGCATCCGCCCCGCTCGCCGTCTTCTTGGTCGAGGAGATCTCCTTCATCATCGCCTTGGCGATTTCTTCGGTCGCCCTCGACCAGGCGTCGACGACCTTGTTGTACTTCTCGCCATGGGTGATCAGACCGTCGTTGTACTGCTGCTCGAAATCCTTCGCCAGCGTACGGGTGGTGTCGACGATCTTCCACTTGCTGTGCGGCACGACCATATCGTCCTTGCCGAACGAGATGCCGGCCTTGAACGCATTGTAGAAGCCGAGCGCCATGATGCGGTCGCAGAAGATCACAGTCTCCTTCTGGCCGCAGTGACGGTAGACCTGGTCGATGACGCCCGAGATCTCGCGCTTGGTCATCAGCTTGTTGATGATCTCGTACGAGATGCGCGGGTTCCTCGGCAGCAAATTGCCGAGCATGACGCGGCCGGCGGTGGTCTCGATCCAGCGCTTGGAGATCTTGCCGGTCTCGTCCATGCCTTCCCACCGGTACTTGATCTTGGTGTGGAGGTGGATGACTTTCGCGTGCAGGGCGTGCTCGAGCTCGGCCATGTCGCCGAACAGCTTGCCCTCGCCGGGCAGGCCTTCGCGCATGATCGAGACGTAGTAGAGACCGAGCACGATGTCCTGCGACGGCACGATGATCGGCTGGCCGTTCGCCGGATGCAGGATGTTATTGGTCGACATCATCAGCACGCGCGCTTCCAGCTGCGCTTCCAGCGACAGCGGAACGTGCACGGCCATCTGGTCGCCGTCGAAGTCGGCGTTGAACGCGGAGCAGACCAGCGGGTGAAGCTGAATCGCCTTGCCCTCGATCAGCACCGGCTCGAACGCCTGGATGCCCAGACGATGCAGCGTCGGCGCGCGGTTGAGCAGCACCGGATGCTCGCGGATCACCTCGTCCAGGATGTCCCAGACCTCGGGCCGCTCCTTCTCGACCAGCTTCTTCGCCTGCTTGACGGTGGTGGACAGGCCTTTGGCGTCAAGCCGCGAATAGATGAACGGCTTGAACAGCTCGAGCGCCATCTTCTTCGGCAGGCCGCACTGATGCAGGCGCAGCTCGGGACCGACCACGATCACCGAACGGCCCGAATAGTCGACGCGCTTGCCGAGCAGGTTCTGGCGGAAGCGGCCTTGCTTGCCCTTCAGCATGTCGGCGAGCGACTTCAGCGGGCGCTTGTTGGCACCCGTGATGACGCGGCCGCGGCGGCCGTTGTCGAACAGCGCATCGACCGCTTCCTGAAGCATGCGCTTCTCGTTGCGGATGATGATGTCGGGCGCACGCAGCTCCATCAGCCGCTTCAGGCGGTTGTTGCGGTTGATGACGCGGCGGTAGAGGTCGTTGAGATCCGAGGTCGCGAAGCGGCCGCCGTCCAGCGGCACCAGCGGACGCAGGTCCGGCGGGATCACGGGGACGACGGTCAGGATCATCCATTCCGGCTTATTGCCGGAGTGGCGGAACGCCTCGACGATCTTCAGGCGCTTGGCGAGCTTCTTGTGCTTGATGTCGGAGTCCGTCTCCTGCATCTCCGCGCGCAAGGTCAGCTCGAGCTTCTCGAGGTCCATGCCCTTGAGCAGCTCGCGGATCGCTTCCGCGCCGATCATGGCGGTGAAGGAGTCCTGGCCGTACTCGTCCTGCGCCTTCAGATACTCGTCTTCCGACAGCAACTGACGGTCCTTCAGCGCGGTGAGGCCGGGCTCAAGCACGACGTAATATTCAAAGTAAAGGATCCGCTCGAGATCCTTCAGCGTCATATCGAGCAGCAGGCCGATGCGCGACGGCAGCGACTTCAGGAACCAGATGTGGGCGACCGGGGCCGCGAGCTCGATATGGCCCATGCGCTCGCGCCGGACGCGCGACAGCGTGACCTCGACCGAACACTTCTCGCAGATGATGCCCTTGTACTTCATGCGCTTGTACTTGCCGCACAAGCACTCGTAATCCTTGATCGGCCCGAAGATGCGGGCGCAGAACAGGCCGTCGCGCTCGGGCTTGAAGGTACGGTAGTTGATGGTCTCCGGCTTCTTGATCTCGCCGTAGGACCAGGACAGAATCTTCTCCGGGGACGCGATCGAGATCCGGATCTGGTCGAAGACCTGAGCCGGCGTCGTCGGGTTAAAGAGATTCATAATTTCTTGGTTCATCGTCTTCTCCTCGCGTGCCGGTCGCCTCCGGCCGCAAATTCGAAAATCACTCGAGCGGGGCGCCCTGCCCTCAAGGCATCGGGAGGGGCGCCAATGCCCGGCCGCGAAGGCCGGGCATGAAAGGTCGTATTACTCGGCCGCTTCCGCCGTCCCGGGGCCGACCTTCGAATTGTGCAAGTCGACGTTGAGGCCGAGCGAGCGCATTTCCTTGACCAGCACGTTGAATGATTCCGGGATACCGGCCTCGAAGGTGTCGTCGCCACGCACGATCGCCTCGTACACCTTGGTACGGCCGGCGACGTCGTCCGACTTCACGGTCAGCATTTCCTGGAGCGTGTAGGCCGCGCCGTAAGCTTCGAGCGCCCACACCTCCATTTCGCCGAAACGCTGGCCGCCGAACTGCGCCTTGCCGCCCAGCGGCTGCTGGGTGACGAGCGAGTACGGACCGATCGAACGCGCATGGATCTTGTCGTCGACGAGATGGTGCAGCTTGAGCATATAGATGTAGCCTACCGTCACCTTGCGGTCGAAGGCATCGCCGGTGCGGCCGTCATAGACGGTCGACTGACCCGAAGCGTCGAGACCGGCAAGCTTCAGCATCTCCTCGATGTCGGCTTCCTTGGCACCGTCGAACACCGGCGTCGCGATCGGCACGCCGCGGCTCAGGTTATGGCCGAGTTCAAGCAGCTCGTTGTCGTTGAGCGTCTTGATCGTCTCGTCCTCGCCGTAGACCTTCTTCAAGGTTTCCTTCAGCGGCTTGATGTCCTGCTTCGACAAATAGGCATCGACCGTCTGGCCGATACGCTTGCCGAGGCCGGCGCAGGCCCAGCCGAGATGGGTTTCGAGGATCTGCCCGACGTTCATGCG
This sequence comes from Bradyrhizobium diazoefficiens, assembly GCF_016612535.1. Taxonomy (NCBI): domain Bacteria; kingdom Pseudomonadati; phylum Pseudomonadota; class Alphaproteobacteria; order Hyphomicrobiales; family Nitrobacteraceae; genus Bradyrhizobium; species Bradyrhizobium diazoefficiens. The sequence goes on along the minus strand of NZ_JAENXS010000008.1, from coordinate 12,969 downwards.
CGAGGGCACGCCGAGCGGATTGAGCACGATATCGGCATGCGTACCGTCTTCGAGGAACGGCATGTCCTCGATCGGCACGATCTTCGACACCACGCCCTTGTTGCCGTGGCGGCCGGCCATCTTGTCGCCGGGCTGGATCTTGCGCTTCACCGCGACGAAGACCTTGACCATCTTCATCACGCCGGGCGGCAATTCGTCGCCGCGCTGAAGCTTTTCGACCTTGTCGAGGAAGCGCTGCTCGAGCCCCTTCTTCGATTCGTCGTACTGCTTCCGCATGGCCTCGATCTCGGCCATCAGCTTGTCGTTCGGCGAAGCGAACAGCCACCACTGCGACTTCGGGTACTCCTCGAGCACCGCACGGGTGATCTTAGTGTCCTTCTTGAAGCCCTTCGGACCGGCAATGCCCTGCCGCCCCTCGAGGAGCTCGGCAAGACGGTTGTAGACGTTGCGGTCCAGGATCGCCTGCTCGTCGTCGCGGTCCTTGGCCAGACGCTCGATCTCTTCCCGCTCGATCGCCAGCGCACGCTCGTCCTTGTCGACGCCGTGACGGTTGAACACACGGACTTCGACGATGGTGCCCTGCACGCCCGGGGGAACGCGCAGCGAGGTGTCGCGAACGTCGGAGGCCTTTTCGCCGAAGATGGCGCGCAGAAGCTTTTCTTCCGGCGTCATCGGGCTTTCGCCCTTCGGCGTGATCTTGCCGACCAGGATGTCGCCGGCGCGCACTTCCGCGCCGATGTAGACGATACCGGCTTCGTCGAGGTTCTTCAGCGCTTCTTCCGAGACGTTCGGAATGTCGCGGGTGATTTCCTCAGGTCCGAGCTTGGTGTCACGGGCCATCACCTCGAACTCCTCGATATGGATCGAGGTGAAGACGTCTTCCTTCACAATCCGCTCGGAGAGCAGGATCGAGTCTTCGAAGTTGTAGCCGTTCCACGGCATGAACGCGACCAGCACGTTACGGCCGAGCGCGAGCTCACCGAGATCGGTCGACGGACCGTCAGCGATGATGTCGCCCTTCTTGACGATGTCGCCGACCTTCACCAGCGGACGCTGGTTGATGCAGGTCGACTGGTTGGAACGCTGGTACTTCATCAGACGATAGATATCGACGCCCGACTTGGTCGGATCGAGATCTTCGGTGGCGCGAATGACGACGCGGGTCGCGTCGATCTGATCGATCACGCCCGAACGGCGTGCCGCGATCGCGGCACCCGAGTCACGCGCAACCACGCCTTCCATGCCGGTGCCGACGAACGGCGCCTCGGCGCGAACCAGCGGCACCGCCTGGCGCTGCATGTTCGAGCCCATCAGCGCGCGGTTGGCGTCGTCGTTCTCGAGGAACGGGATCAGCGCCGCGGCAACCGAAACGAGCTGCTTCGGCGACACGTCCATGTAGTCGACCTTGTCCGGCGACAACGGCACGACGTCGCGGGTGCCGCTCGCGCGACAGACCACCAGGTCTTCGGTGAAGCGACCCTTGGCGTCGATGGGCACGTTGGCCTGAGCGACCGAATAGCGGCCTTCCTCCATCGCCGAGAGGTACACGACCTCGTCGGTGACGCGACCGTCCTTGACCTTGCGATACGGCGTCTCGACGAAGCCGTACTTATTCACGCGCGCGAAGGTGGCGAGCGAGTTGATCAGGCCGATGTTCGGACCTTCCGGCGTCTCGATCGGGCAGATGCGGCCGTAATGCGTCGGATGCACGTCGCGCACCTCGAAGCCGGCGCGCTCGCGGGTCAGACCGCCCGGTCCAAGCGCCGACAGGCGGCGCTTGTGGGTGATCTCCGACAGCGGGTTGGTCTGGTCCATGAACTGCGAGAGCTGCGAGGAGCCAAAGAACTCGCGCACGGCGGCAGCCGCCGGCTTCGCATTGATCAGGTCCTGCGGCATGACCGTGTCGATGTCGACCGAGGACATACGCTCCTTGATCGCGCGCTCCATGCGCAGCAGGCCGATGCGGTACTGGTTCTCCATGAGCTCGCCGACCGAACGCACACGGCGGTTGCCGAGATGATCGATGTCGTCGATCTCGCCCTTGCCGTCGCGCAAATCCACCAGCGTCTTGATGACGCAGAGGATGTCTTCCTTGCGCAGCGTGCGCTGGGTGTCGGGCGCATCGAGGTCGAGGCGCATGTTCATCTTGACGCGGCCGACCGCGGAGAGGTCGTAACGCTCGGCGTCGAAGAACAGCGACTGGAACATCGCCTGCGCCGAATCCAGCGTCGGCGGCTCGCCCGGGCGCATCACGCGGTAGATGTCGAACAGCGCGTCCTCACGCGTCATGTTCTTGTCGGCCGAGAGCGTGTTGCGGATGTAGGCGCCGACATTGACGTGGTCGATGTCGAGCAGCGGCAACTCCTTATAGCCGTGCTCGTTGAGTGCCTTCATCGACTTGTCGGTGATCTCTTCACCGGCTTCGGCGTGGATCTCACCGGTCTTCGGGTTGACGAGATCCTCTGCGAGATAGTTGCCGACGAGCTCCTCATCCGAGAGGCGCAGCGCCTTCAGGCCCTTCTCCTGCATCTGACGCGCACCGCGCACGGTGAGCTTCTTACCGGCTTCGAGCACGACTTTGCCGGTGTCGGCGTCGATCAGATCGTTGATGGTCGAGTAGCCGCGGAAGCGGTTGGCGTCGAACGGAACGCGCCAGCCTTCCTTGGTCCGCTTGTAAAGGATCTTCTTGTAGAAGGTGGATAGGATCGCCTCGCCGTCGAGGCCGAGCGCGAACATCAGCGACGTCACCGGAATCTTGCGGCGACGGTCGATACGCGCATAGACGATATCCTTGGCGTCGAACTCGATGTCGAGCCAGGAACCGCGATACGGGATCACGCGGGCAGCGAACAGCAGCTTGCCCGAGGAATGGGTCTTGCCCTTGTCGTGGTCGAAGAACACACCCGGCGAACGGTGCATCTGCGAGACGATAACGCGCTCGGTGCCGTTGACGATGAAGGTGCCGTTCATCGTCATGAGCGGGATGTCGCCCATGTAGACGTCCTGCTCCTTGATGTCCTTGACCGACTTCGCGCCGGTTTCCTCGTCGATATCGAACACGATGAGGCGCAGCGTCACCTTGAGGGGGGCCGCGAAGGTCATGCCGCGCTGGCGACACTCGTCGACGTCATACTTCGGCTGCTCGAACTCGTAGCGGACGAATTCCAGCATCGAGGTGCCCGAAAAGTCAGAGATCGGGAACACCGAACGGAACACGGCCTGCAGGCCCTCGTCGAGGCGCCCGCCGGCGGGTTCATCGACCATCAGGAACTGGTCATAGGACGCCTTCTGAACCTCGATGAGGTTCGGCATCTCGGCGACTTCCTTGATGTGTCCGAAGAACTTGCGAACGCGTTTGCGACCGGTGAATGTCTGCTGCGCCATTGTGGCCTCTCATTTCGTCGCCCGCTCTGGGCGCGCCGTCCAGGACGCGGCTACCGCCGCTCCCCGGGTTGAATTTTTCGAACCCGTCTTGGGGACCGAAAATCCAGTTTCAGGCCGTCATGCCCGAATCTGTTCTTCAGACCTTCAAAACGCAAAACGACGCGCGGGGCGCATAGGCACGCCCGCCCGTCACAACGATCGTCTTCACGGACTGCAAAAGCCCGAAATAGCTTGCTCTCCCAACGGCTTACAGGGAAATCCGGCATCCCTGCCCACCGCGCTTTCGTGCTGCCGAACCGATATGGGGCGACAATAGTGGAGATTCGAGGGGTAAACCCTCAAATCCCCACACTTTTTCGTGTTCGGCCTGCGTCGGGACGATCCGTCGCACGCCTTTTGCATCTGGCCCCACCCCTTTGCGAGGCGGACCAAGATCCCGGATTTCGCGTGACGCTTGCCCGGGACCTCGCCAGTAAGCGTTGCTTACTTGAGCTCGACCTTGGCGCCAGCCTTCTCCAGCTGGACCTTGAGCTTTTCGGCCTCGTCCTTGTTCACACCTTCCTTGACAGGCTTCGGCGCGCCCTCGACGAGGTCCTTTGCTTCCTTCAGGCCCAGGCCAGTGATGGCGCGGACTTCCTTGATGACCTCGATCTTCTTTTCGCCGGCGGCGGCCAGAACGACCGTGAACTCGGTCTTCTCTTCAGCCGGAGCAGCGGCAGCAGCGGCGGGGCCGGCCACAGCCACAGCCGCGGCGGCCGAGACGCCCCACTTTTCTTCGAGGAGCTTCGCGAGCTCAGCAGCTTCGAGCACGGTGAGGCTCGAAAGGTCGTCAACGATCTTCTGCAAGTCAGCCATTGTTCAGTTTCCTTGAATGTAAGTCTGGTTCGGGTTTGAGTTTTGCGAAGGGCGTCAGGCCGCTTCGCTCTTTGAGGCATAAGCCTGGATGACGCGCGCGAGCTTGCCCGCGGGCGCGTTGGCGAGCTGAGCCAGCTTGGTCGCCGGGGCCACGAGGAGGCCGACGATCTTGGCGCGCAGTTCGTCAAGCGACGGCAGCGAGGCAAGCGCCTTCACACCGTCGACATTCAGGACGGTCGTACCCATCGATCCGCCAATGATGACGAACTTTTCGTTCGCCTTGGCGAATTCGACGGCGACCTTTGGCGCCGCTACCGGATCGTTCGAAGTGGCGATCACGGTCGGTCCCTTCAGCATGGGGCCGATGGCAACGACGTCAGTGCCTTCAAGAGCAATTTTGGCGAGACGGTTCTTCGAGACCTTCACCGAGGCACCAGCCTGCTTCATCTGCATGCGCAGCTTCTGCATCTGGGCAACGGTCAGGCCGGAATATTGAGCAACGACCGCGACGCTCGTGGTCTTGAAGACCCCATTGAGCTGTTCGACCGCCTCTTTTTTTGCCGCTCGTTCCACAGCAAGCTCTTTCCGGTTGGCGGTCATCGCAAAAAGCGGGACCGCCGGGTTGCACCCATCGTCCCGCCCAAACCTGAACCTCAGGGTCAAACCCCATCGGACACGCCGGGCAAGACGACAATTCAAAGCCTGCCCTCCGGGAGCCCATCAGAGCCCACGGCGTGTCGAGGTCCGAACCAGACCCGTTTCGCAACCACCCTAAGGAGTGGAATGCGACGTGAAATCCGGTCTTCACCCGTCTATGCAGGCCATGCGATTAAGCCGTTGAGAAATCGAAACTTCCCGCGGGCGCCTGCAGTCTTGGACAGGACAAGGCCAGCCGGCGAACCGCCTGACCTCTGCCCGCATCCCACCAACCGATGGATTTTCCTTCCTTTTCGGGCAAATCCTTACGGACGTCCTGAAAAGGAATGATCTCCTGTCGCGTCGGGTTTTCGGAATGCGCGCACAGACGCGCCAGCCAAGGCCGGCACGTCCGGAAGCGCTTCTTTAACCGCTCTCTGCCTGCTTGCCAAGAGCAAAATTCACACCAGTTCCAAACCGTTGCCGGCCGGGCTTGACCCGGCCTGGCAATGGCCGATTCAGGCCGACTTGACCCCGTAAGGCAGCGGCTTGCCCTCGAAAAACGCGCTCAGGTTGGCCAGCACGCAGTTCTGCATGGCGGCGTGCGATTCGAGGGTGTGGCCGCCGAGATGGGGGGCGAACACGACATTGGGGAGCGCCGTCAGCCCGTCGGGGGCGTGCGGCTCCTTCTCGAAGACGTCGAGGCCGGCGCCGGCGATGATCTTGTCGGTCAGGGCCGCGACCAGGGCCTTCTCGTCGATCACCGAGCCGCGGGAGATGTTGACGACATAACCGTCTTCACCAAGGCGCTTCAGGATATCGGCGTTGACGGCGTGCTGGGTCTCGGCCCCTGCCCGGACCGCGATCATCAGCACGCTGCACCAGTCGGCGAGCGCTTCCAGCGACTGGAAATACTGATAGGGCGGCACGTCGCGCCGAGTACGGCTGTAATAGCCCACGTCGGCCTCGAACGCGGCGCAGCGTGCAGCGATCTTGCGGCCGATCTCGCCCATGCCGTAGATGCCAATGCGGCGACCGGACATGCCGGCCCGAGGGCGCATCATTGGCGACTGTTTTGACGCCGCCCAGTCGCCGCTGCGGACATATTGGTCGGCGATCAGGATCCGCCGCGTCGTCGCCAGCATCAGGGTCATCGCGATGTCGGCGACCGAGGCCGCATTGGCGCCCGGGCTGTGGCCGACCGCGATGTTGCGTGTGGCGGCGACCTTCAGGTCGACACCGTCGTAGCCCGTGCCGTAGCAGACGATCGCGCCGAGTTTTGGAAACAGGTCCATCGCTTCGGCGCCCAGCGGCGTGCCGCCCGCGGTGAGGATCGCGCGGATGCCGCCGAGCTCGTCCGCCGGAAACACCTCCCGCGCCGGCTTGCCACCGGTGTCGAGCAGCTCGAACCGTTCGGCGAAGCGCGCCATCATCGTCTTGGGAAAGCGCGAGTAGATCAGGACCTTGTCAGCCATTGTTCTTATTTCCGGCGAGTGTCGCCCACAAACGACGAGGGGCGGAATCGGTTGCCCAATTCCGCCCCTCGCCTCATGCAATTTCCAAACCTCTCACCGAGGCAGACCTTAGCCGAGAATGGTGCCCGGCTCGACCTTCACGCCCGGGCCCATCGTCGAGGACACCGCAACGCGCTGGATGTAGGTGCCCTTGGAGCCGGCGGGCTTGGCCTTCGAGACCGCATCCGCGAGCGCCTTGATGTTCTCGACCAGCTTCTCCTCGGAGAACGAGGCCTTGCCGACGCCGGCCTGCAGAATGCCGGCCTTCTCGACGCGGAACTCGACCGAGCCGCCCTTGGCCCCCTTCACCGCACCGGTGACGTCCATGGTCACGGTGCCGATCTTCGGGTTCGGCATCAGGCCGCGCGGGCCGAGCACCTTACCGAGGCGGCCGACCAGCGGCATCATGTCGGGGGTGGCGATACAACGGTCGAAATCGATCGAGCCGTTCTGCACCTTCTCGACCAGGTCTTCGGCACCGACGACGTCGGCACCGGCGGCCTTGGCCTCATCGGCCTTGGCGCCGCGGGCAAACACGCCGACGCGGAGCGTACGGCCGGTGCCGTTCGGCAGGGTTACGACGCCGCGGACCATCTGGTCGGCGTGACGCGGATCGACGCCGAGATTGATCGCGACCTCGATGGTCTCGTCGAACTTCGCTTTCGCGCGTTCCTTGACCATCTTGATGGCGTCCGCGAGCGGGTAAAGCTTTTCGCGGTCAACACCTTCGCGGGCTTTGTTCAAACGCTTTCCGATTGCCATGAGCCCTTACCCCGCCACTTCCAGACCCATCGAACGGGCAGAGCCCTCGACCATCTTCATGGCCGATTCGATGGTGTCGCAATTCAGATCCTTCATCTTCTTCTCGGCGATCTCGCGCACCTGCGCGCGTGTCACCGCACCGGCCTTGTCACGGCCCGGCGCCTTCGAGCCGGACTGGATTTTGGCAGCCTGCTTGAGGAAGAAGGACATCGGAGGGGTCTTCATCTCGAACGTGAACGAACGATCGGCGTAGATCGTGATCACGACGGGGATCGGGGTGTTCTTCTCTTCCTTCTGGGTCTGGGCGTTGAACGCCTTGCAGAACTCCATGATGTTGAGACCGCGCTGACCAAGCGCGGGACCGATCGGGGGCGAAGGATTCGCCGCACCGGCCGGGACCTGAAGCTTCAGGTATCCGGTCACTTTCTTTGCCATGTATCACTCCTGTTGTGCCGGCCTGGGCCAGCGGTTTCAGGTTCGTGGTCTGGGTCGGATGCGGCTGGCAACCGCCCTCTCCCTCCCACGGCCTCTTGTTGCGCGAAGCCTTTCGGCTTCCCGCGTTACCCGATCAGACCTTCTCGACCTGACCGAATTCCAACTCGACCGGCGTGGCGCGACCAAAGATCGACACCGCGACCTTCACGCGCGAGCGCGCCTCGTCGATTTCCTCGACCACACCCGAGAACGAGGCGAACGGACCGTCGGCCACGCGCACGTTCTCGCCGATCTCGAACGACACCGACGCCTTCGGCCGTTCCACACCCTCCTGCACCTGGTGTAGAATCCGCATGGCCTCGGCTTCCGAAATCGGCATCGGCTTGTTTTCCGCACCGAGGAAGCCCGTGACTTTCGGCGTGTTCTTAATCAGATGGAACGCCTCGTCGGTCAGCTTCATCTTCACCAGCACGTAGCCCGGAAAGAACTTGCGCTCGGCATCGATCTTGCGGCCGCGGCGCACTTCAGTGACCTTCTCGGTCGGAACCAGCACCAGCTCGAACAGCTCTTCGAGCCCGCGCTGCTTGGCCTGCTCGCGGATGGATTCGGCGACCTTCTTCTCGAAGTTCGAATAGGCGTGGACGATGTACCAGCGCTTGTCGGTCGATTGGGTTGCAGCGGCTGCTGTTGCCATCAGTGAATGCCCAAAAGGAAGGTGATGAGGTAACGGATGATCTGGTCGGCGGCGAAGAAGAAGATCGAGGCCACGGCGACCATGATGAACACCATTATGGTGGTGATCGTGGTCTCACGACGGGTCGGCCAGGTGACCTTGTTGGTCTCCGAGCGCACTTCCTGCAAGAACTTGAACGGGCTGACTGCCATCGTTTGAGGTCCAACGTCCGTTGACAGACGCGAATGAATTTCAGGGATCCGAACAGCCGCCGTTGGCCCAGCCCTCTGTCTCGAAGGATGAGCCGGAAAACCGGGCTCGATTGTTCGGGGATTTCAAAGCCGCGCCGGAGATCCGCGTCTAACGGGCCGGCTGCGAGTGGGGGGTAGATACTGCGGATGGGGCCAAAGGTCAAGGTGTGGCGGGCCGGGACGTGCGCAGCCGCTTGCCGTGGACCCGATCGGGATCAAGGGCTTAGCCGATCCCCATGAACCACGATTCGAGCTTTCGGCCCGCCGCCGTCCTACCGTTCAATCCTGATTGTCTGGGATTAGCTGGCAGGAGTGGCAGGGCTCGAACCTGCGACCCCCGGTTTTGGAGACCGGTGCTCTACCAATTGAGCTACACTCCTACGGACCCTGCGTCGCCGCGGATCAGGGGCGCTTTCAAGCACAGGGGACGGCTGGATTGCAAGGCCGGAATGCAAGGGTGAAGCGCGCTGGCTTCGCTTGTTTGTACGGCTGCTTCTGGGCCAGAGTTCGTTCCCGATAATAATGTGCCCCCGGGAGTGAACATGACCGCCACAGCCGCCTCTCACGCCGCGATCGCGCCGAAAACCCCGCCTTTGCCTGAGGCCGAGCCGGAGACGTTGGGGCTATCGCGGCCCCGCTTGCAGGCAATGTCGGATGCGTTCAGGCGCGAGATCGACAAGGGAACCGTGCCCGGTGTGACCGTGCTGGTGGCCCGCCGCGGTCAGGTCGGCTGGTTCGAGGCGCTCGGCAAGCAGAGCCCGGCTGGCCCCGCGCCGATGGCGCTTGATTCGATCTTCCGGATCTTCTCGATGACCAAGCCGATCGTCTCGGTCGGCATCATGACGTTGGTCGAGGACGGCCACCTCCTCCTCGGCGATCCCGTTGCCAAATTCATTCCGGAATTCGCCGACCAGAAGGTCGGCGTAGTCAGCGGGGGCAGACTGGAACTGGTTCCACCGAAGCGGCCGATGACGGTGCAGGACCTGCTCCGTCACACCTCGGGTCTCACTTACGAGCACCAGGGCGACGGCCCCGTGCACAAGATCTACCAGGAGTCCCGCGTCCGCAGCCGCAAGATCACCAATGCCGAGCACGCCGCGCTGGTGGCGAGCTTCCCGCTGGTCTGCCACCCCGGCGACGAGTTCAACTACAGCCGCTCCACCGACATCCTCGGCCGCATCATCGAAATCATCAGCGGCAAATCGCTCGGCGCCTTCCTCACCGAACGCATCCTCGCGCCCTTGCAGATGACCGAAACCGGCTTCGCGACCTCTGAGGCCAATGCCGCCCGCCTCACCGAGCCGTTCGCGGCCGATCCCTGGACCGGCGACAAGGTTGCGCTCTTCAACATGCTCGAGCAGCCGATCATGGAGTCCGGTGGTGGCGGTCTGGTCTCAACCACGATGGACTATGCCCGCTTCGCGCTGATGCTGCGCAACGGCGGCACGCTCGACGGCAACAGGATCATCGGCCGCAAGACGCTGGAGCTGATGGCCTCCGATCATCTCGGGCCGCACGTCGTGACCAATGGCACGCTGCTGTCGCCCGGCCACGGCTTTGGCCTCGGCTTCGCCGTGCGCCGCGACACCGGCATCGCGCCCTTCCCCGGCAGCGTCGGCCAGTATTTCTGGAGCGGCATTGCGGGGACGTTCTTCTGGATCGATCCGAAGGAGGATATGTTCGTCGTGTTCATGAGCCAGGGCCCGGGACAGCGCGATTTTACGCGGACACTGGTGCGGGATCTGGTTTACGCGGCGGTCGATTGAGCTTGCGCGCCCGGACGCGACGCAATGCACCGCGTCCGGGACACGCCAGATCAGCTAATCGTCGCGCCGCCGTCGATCACCATGGTCTGACCGGTCATGAAGTCGCCGGCCCTCGATCCCAGGAACACGGCGGCACCCGCGATCTCGTCGGGGATGCCGATGCGGAGCAGCGGCGAGCGCGCGGTCGAGGCTTTCAAATTCTCCGGATTGTCCCACAGCGCCTTGGCAAAGTCGGTCTTGATCAGTCCGGGCGCGATGCAATTCACGCGAATGTTGTGCTTGCCGTATTCGCACGCGAGGTTGCGCGCGAGTTGCATGTCGGCGGCTTTCGAGATTGCGTAGGCACCCAGGATGGTCGACCCCTTCAGGCCGCCGATCGAGGACACGATGATGATTGAGCCGTCCTTGCGCTCGATCATCTGCGGCACCACCATCGAGATCAGCCAGTTGTTGGCGACGATGTTGTTGTCGAGAATTTTGCGGAACTGATCGTCGGAAATGCCGGCGAGCGGACCGTAATACGGGTTCGATGCCGCGTTGCAGACCAGCACGTCGATCTTGCCGAAGGCGCGGTTGCTCTCGTCGATCAGGTTTTGCAGATTCTCCTTCGACGAGATGTTGGCGGCGATCGCCACCGCTGTGCCGTTGCCGAACTTGTCGTTGATTGACGTCGCCACCTCATCGCAGACATCGGCCTTGCGCGAGGAGATCACCACCTTGGCGCCGTGCTCGGCCATGCGCTCGGCGATCGCAAGCCCGATGCCGCGCGTCGAGCCGGTGATGACGGCGACTTTTCCCTTCATGTCGAACAAGGTCATGTTTCTCTCCCAGAGTATGATTTTGATCGGTGTGAGGCTTACGCCGGGTCCGTGCGATCGTACAATTGCTCAGGCGAGCTTCTTGACTTCCGGTCCGGCCGGCTGATGCATCTCCGCATGCGCGTCATCGGCGATCCACGGCTGCTGGTTCACCATCGGCAGTCGCCAGATCGAGCGCTCGGGGCTTGCGAAATAATCGAGCCGCGTGATCGAGACATTGTCGATGTCGAACGATAGCGCCCGCTCCACCTGGCCGTCGAGTGCGAGGCCAATCGCCGCCTTGATGGTGCCACCATGGGCAACAGCGATCACGTCCTGCCCGGCCGCTTCATTGTTGATGCGCTCGACGGTACGGCGTGTGCGGTTGTAGAGATCCATGAAACTTTCGCCGCCAGGCGCCGGCTCGTTGATATCGGCAAACCAGCTCGCGCCCACGGGGCGGCTCGCAATGAAGGCGGCGCGGTTCATGCCCTGCCAGCGGCCGAGATTTTGTTCGGCGAGATCCGCCTCCCACGTCATCGACGCGGGCCGCGGATAGCCCGCCTCCCAGATCGCTTCCGCGGTCTGGTGCGTGCGCATCAGATTGCTCGAATACCAGACCGCGTTGCGTGGCAGCACCTTGGCAACAGCATTGAAGACGTAGGCGTCGCTGGTGTCGCAGGCGAGATCGGACTGACCGTAGATGTTGCCGCCGTCATTGCGCACCGGCGCGTGACGGACCCACCACCACCGTGTCGTGACCACATTCGACTTGTCTGCGGCTGCCATCGAAACCCTTCCATCCCGTGTGATGTCGCTGTACGTCAGGTGTGAACGTGTCTCAAGACACTTTACCGTTTGAAATTCTGTTTGAAATTCCGTTGCGCGGCAAGCGTTGCGGACCAACCAAAGGGAGAAACGCATGGGCCGTCTGCAAGGCAAATCCGTCATCATCACCGGCGCCGGCAGCGGCATCGGTCGCGCGGCAGCGCTCCTGTTCACCAGGGAAGGCGCGAAACTGATCGCGGTCGATCGCACCGAGGCGGTGAAGGAGACTGTCGAGGAGGTGAAGAAGGCCGGCGGCGTCGCGGAGGCCATGATCGCCGATGCCGGCTCCGAGAAGGACGTCATGGCCGTCATCGACAAGGCGGTGAAGACGCACGGCCGGCTCGACGTGATCTGGGCCAATGCCGGCGTCTCCGGCGGACTGGTCCCGCTCGGCGAGCAGACCGTCGAGCAGTGGCAGGAGGTCTTGCGCGTCAATCTGATCGGGCCGTTCCTCGCGGTGAAGCATGCGATGCCGCACATGGTGAAGCAGCAGTCCGGCGCCATCGTGCTGACCGCGTCGGTCGCGGGCCTCAAGGCCGGCGCCAGCGGACACCCCTATGCGGCGAGCAAGGCCGGCGTGATCTCGCTGGTGCAGACCACCGCCTATTCGCTGACCGGCACCGGCGTGCGCATCAACGCAGTCTGCCCCGGCCTGATCGAGACCGGCATGACCAAGCCGATCTTCGATCGTGCGAAAGAACGCGGCACCGCCGACAAGATCGGCCAGCTCAATCCGCTCAAGCGCCCCGGCCAGCCGCACGAACTCGCCGCGATGGGATTGTTCCTGGCGAGCGACGAGGCGTCGTATGTGAACGGCCAGGCGTTCCCGGTGGACGGCGGACTGACGGCGTCGATGCCGTATGCGGGGAAACCGGTTTAGCAGGCGTATCTTCGGCTTCGGTTTACGCAGCGCCGCCACACTCTTGGTGTCGTCCCGGCGAAGGCCGGGACCCATACGGCGTGATTTATCTGCAGGGCTCGATAGCAGTACCGGACGACGAGTCTTCGCCAAACCCACCCTTGTATTGGCGGGCCGGGCTATGATGGGCTGGTTCCGTGAGGAATGGC
>NZ_JAENXS010000007.1 GCF_016612535.1 Bradyrhizobium diazoefficiens | reverse complement strand
TCGCGGGTGCCAGCCAGCACCCGGCCTTCCCTGCACCCTCTTGGTCAAGAGGGTGGAGAGATCAAGCAAAGCTCGGGCGAAATGCGCCGCGAGGACGCGAAGGTGTGTCTGCGAGTCGGGAGGCAATTTGGAGAATCAATTTGGAGAATGAGGACGCCGCCCCTTGCTCGCAATGGCGATGTGGAAGCGGACGTGCGTCACGCGCCCATTGCGTGCCCCGGACGCAGCGCAGCGTCTCTTCGACGGTGCGCTGCAGAGCCGGGGCCCATGTCGCCGCATCGCGTCGCGTCGCCTTCTGGGTCCCGGCTCTGCGCAGCAGCGTTACACGTTGCAGCGCGTCCGGGACATGAGAGGGACGGGAGCCGCACCTAAGCCTTCAACGTCACCGTCCCGCCGGCGCCGACAACGCGCCGTTGGCGTAGCGCGACCAGTCCGGCGCGGTCGGCTGCGATGGCCACATGGCCGCGTTGGAGTCGCGCACCGACCGGGCGATGGGGGCAGGCTGCGCCTTGCGAACGTGGTGGCGGTCGCTCGCCGCGGCGGTCTGGATGGTGATGGCGGTGATCAGCGTGGCGCCGAGAATGGCAAGAGTCTTTTGCATGGTCGTTTCTCCCGTGACGACGTCCCGGTTGTAAGAAGTGTCATCGTCGTCACGGCTGACATGGCGATGCGTCCGGCCGAATGTCAGCAACACCGCTTCACGATGGAGCGAGCAAATTTTTTGGTCCCGACTAAATATTCGGCAATCGCCTCGCCGGGCCCGATGGACTTGATCGGCGCAATCCGGTTGAATGGGCCCAATCGAGGCTTTAGGCGCGACAACGATGTCGAAATATCTGCTGGTCCTGCTTTTGATCGCGTCGCCGGCTGCGGCGCAGATCAAATTGACTCCAAAAACCTCGGCGGCGCACCCGGATCCCTGTGCACCGATCGGCCGGACCGCGGACGGCAAGCTGGTCTATTCCATGAAATGCGAGAGCCTGCCGGCGCCGCCTCCGCCCCCGCCGCAGGCGGAACTGAAGGAGGCGCCTGCCCCGATCGCAGAGCCCGAACCGGAGGTGCGGCGGAGCGGCCTTTTCGGCTGGTCCTACGACCGCAGGTGAGGCGGCAGGCGCTACTTGCGCCAAGCCCGCCGGAATGCTCTTTGCTTGAAAGTTCCCCGTGGGCCAACGCCCCCGATCAAGAGAGATGAGATGAGCAAACTCGTTATCCGCGCCGGCGATTTCACCTTCGATGCCCGCTTCGAGGAGCAGGCGGCGCCCAAGACCGTCGCCGCATTCCGCAAGGCGCTGCCGTTCGAAAGCCACATCATCCATGTGCGCTGGAGCGGCGAAGGCGTGTGGATGCCGCTCGGTGACCTCGATTTCGGCGTCGGCTACGAGAACCACACCAGCTATCCCGCGCCCGGCCAGATCATCCTCTATCCCGGTGGCATCAGCGAGACCGAGATCCTGATGGCCTATGGCGGCGTGCACTTCGCCAGTAAGATGGGCCAGCTCGCCGGCAACCATTTCATCACGCTGACCTCCGGCCTGGAGAATCTGGCGACGCTGGGCAAGAGCGTGCTCTGGAAGGGCGCGCTGCCGATCCGCTTCGAGGAAGTCTGAGTGACTGATAACAGCTACCCGCGCGATCTCCGCGGTTACGGTCGCAACCCGCCGCATCCGCAATGGCCTGGGAACGCACGGGTCGCGGTGCAGTTCGTCGTCAATTTCGAGGAAGGCGGCGAGAACAATATTTTGCACGGCGACCGCGCGTCGGAAGCGTTCCTGTCCGACGTGCTCGGTGCGCAGCCCTGGCCCGGCCGGCGCCACGCCAATATCGAATCCATGTTCGAATATGGTTCGCGCGCCGGCTTCTGGCGGCTGTGGCGGATGTTCAATGAGCGGAAGTGGCCGACCACCGTGTTCGGTGTCGCCACTGCGCTGAAGCGCAATCCGGAAATCGTCGCCGCGATGAAGGAGTCCGGCTGGGACATCGCGAGCCACAGCCTGAAATGGATCGAGCATAAGGATATGACGGAAGCGCAGGAGCGCGCCGAGATTGCCGAGTCGATCCGCGTCCACACCGAGGCGACCGGCGCGCGGCCGCTTGGCTGGTACACCGGGCGTTCCTCGATCAACACCAACCGTCTCTTGATGGAGGAGGGCGGCTTCCTCTATCTCTGCGACTCCTATGCCGACGATCTGCCCTATTGGGTCAAGGGCGCGACGGGCAAGCAGCTCATCATTCCCTATACGCTCGATGCCAACGACATGCGCTTCATCAATCCGCAAGGGTTTGCTGAAGGCGAGCAGTTCTACACCTATCTGAAGGACGCCTTCGACGTGCTCTATGCCGAAGGCGAGACCACGCCGAAGATGATGTCGGTGGGGCTGCACTGCCGTCTCGCCGGCCGGCCCGGTCGCGCTGCAGGGCTGATCCGCTTCCTCGACTATATCGGCAAGCACGAGCGCGTCTGGGTGCCGACGCGGCTCCAGATCGCGCAGCATTGGCACGACAAGCATGCAGGTCTTGCCGACAACGCTTTCGAGATCGGATAGAGTATCAATGTCGCAGATCGCCTTGTCTGATCTGAATGCAGCGAGCATCGACGATTTCGTCGCCGTACTTGAAAACGTGGTCGAATACTCGCCTTGGATTGCCCAAGAAGCCGTGGCGCGCCGTCCGTTCGCAGGCATCAACCAGTTGCATGCCGCGCTGATGGCGGCGATCCAGAGCGCTGAGCCGGATGTGCAGTTAGCTCTGATCCGGGCGCATCCCGATCTCGCCAACAAGACCCAGCGCGCGGCGGGCCTGACGGCGGAATCGACCGACGAGCAGAACAGCGCAGGCCTCGACCGGCTATCAGAGGCTGAGTACGCGGCGTTCGAGCGCGTCAACAGCGCCTATCGCGAAAAATTCGGCTTCCCCTATATCGTCTGCGTGCGGCGTCACACCAAGGATTCCGTGCTGCGCGACTTCGAGACACGGTTGCGCAACATTGCCAAAACCGAGACACGTCGCGCAATCGAGGAGATCGGCCGCATCTCGGCGCTGCGGCTGGATCAGCTCGTCATCGCCGACGACAAGTTGAAGGTGCACGGGCGGCTCTCGACCCATGTGCTGGACAATCACGCCGGCAAGCCCGCCCCCGGCATCCCCGTCGAGCTCGTCGAGCTTGCCGATCTCGGCGAGAGCCGCGTCATCGCGCGCACCGTGACCAATGCCGACGGACGCACCGATCAGCCGCTGATCGGCGGACGTCCATTGCCGATCGGCCGCTACGAGCTGCGCTTCAGCGTCGCCAAATATTACGCCGAGCGCAACGTACAGCTCTCCGATCCGCCGTTCCTCGACGAGATCCCATTGCGCTTCGCGATCAGCGAGCCGGAGAGCCACTACCACGTGCCGCTGCTGGTCACGCCGTGGAGCTATTCGACCTATCGCGGGAGTTAGTCACCGAACTTCTCGTGCAGGGCTGGAAACAACCGGTCGGGCTTGAACGGCAGCGCGGTGAAGCGGATCCCGGTGGCATCCGCGATTGCGTTGCCGAGCGCGGCGGCGACCGGATTGTACGGGCTCTCGCTCATCGACTTCGCACCAAGCGGTCCGATCGTATCGGACGTCACGGCGAACAACACTTCCGTGCGCGGTACGTCCGCGAAGGACGGCAGATGATAGTCGCGGAATTTCGGATTGGTGACGCGGCCCTCAGCGTCGATCACCATCTCCTCGTAGAGCGCCGCACCAAGCGCCTGCGCGACGCCGCCCTCGACCTGGCCGCGGCACTGCATGGGATTGGCGACGACGCCCGCATCCGCCGCCTGCACGCTCCTGAGAACCTTGATCTCGCCGGTGCCCTTGTTCACGGCGATGCGAAAGCCCTGCACGTTGAAGCCGACCGAGCGCGGCGTGCCGCCGGAATTGCCCTGCGCCGCGAGAGGACGATCCGCTTCGCGCGCAAGCGTCGCCAGCTCGGCAAAGGACATTCGCCGCACGCCGTTGACGACGGACTCGCCTTCGAGCGTGCAAGTCTCGACATCGCAAAGCCAGGCGCTGGCGGCGGCCGCCTTCAAGTCCGTCGCAAGCTGCAGGGCGGCTGCCTGCGTCGCCTTGCCGGCGACGAAGGTGCCGGTGCTGCCATAGGCGCCAGTGTCGTGACCGCCATGGGCGGTGTCGGACTGCCGCAGGCGGATCCTGTCGACGGTGGTCGCAAGGATCGTTGCGGCGATCTGCCGGTGCACGGTGCTGGTGCCGTTGCCGAACTCGGCGGTGCCGACGGTGAGTTCGAAGCCGCCGTCGTCGTTGAGCGCGATCGCCGCATCCGCGATGTGACCGGCGGGCGGCACCGTGTCGATCATGGTCAGCGCGATGCCCTCGCCGGTCAGCCATTCCGGCGACAGATCAGGCTGCGGCCGATCGGCCTGCATCGCGCGCTCGACGAGGTCGATGCACTGGTCGAGGCCATAGGAGCCGTAGAGCACATCGTGATAGTCGGACGGCGGCGGCGACAGCATGGGATCGCCGGGCCTGACGATATTGCGACGGCGCATGTCGTAGGGGCTGATGCCGAGCTGCTTCGCCAGCTCGTCGATCGCAGCCTCCACCGCGATCAATGTCTGCGGCAGGCCATAACCGCGAAATGCGCCGGCCGGGACCGTATTCGTGTAAACGACGAAGCCGTCGACCCGCTTGTTCGGGCAGTTGTAGACCGCGATGGACTCCGTGACCGCGTGGAACATCACCGAGCCGCCGTGATTGCCGTAGGCGCCGGTGTTGGAGAGCACATCGAGCTGCAATGCGGTGAGCTTGCCGCCGGCATCGGCGCCGGCCTTGATGTGGACCCGCATCGGATGCCGCGTCGAGGTCGCGATGAACTGCTCCTCGCGGGTGAGCTCGAGTTTGACCGGCCGTCCTGTCTTCAGCGCCGCGAGCGCGAGAATGTCCTCGACGAACATCTCCTGCTTGCCGCCAAAACCGCCGCCGACGTGCTCGCAGAACACGCGGACCTTGTCCATCGGCAGCTTGAAGATGTCCGAGAGCGCGCGCCGGGTCAGGAACGGCACCTGCGTCGAGGTACGAACGTTGAGCACGCCGGCATCATCGAGCCAGGCAAGCCCGCCATGGGTCTCCAGTGCCGCGTGCTGCACGCGGTGGCTGTGGAAGGTGGTCTCGTAGGTGACGGCGGATGTAGCGAGTGCGGAGGCGACATCACCGAACTCGCCATGGGTCTCGGCCACGAGGTTGCGCCGGGCATCGGCGACGCGGTTTCCGGTGGTCCGGTCGGGATGAACGAGAGGCGCGCCCGGCGCCATCGCCTGTTCCGGATCGATCAGCGCGGGAAGGATCTCGTACTCGACCTTCAGCCGGCGGCAAGCCTCCTCGGCAGCACCTTCACTCTCGGCGACGACGGCGGCGACCTTCTGGCCGATGAAGCGGACAATGTCGTCGAGGATGCGGGTGTCCTCGGGGTCCATCCAGTCCTTCTCGTGCCGCGCCGTCGAGAACAGCACCGGAGGGGCATCCTCATGCGTCAGGATTGCGTGCACGCCAGGCACGGCCATCGCCGCGGATCTGTCGATCGCGATGATCCTTGCGTGTGCATGCGGCGAGCGGAGCAGCTTGATGTGCAGCAGGCCGTCGATCTCTGTGTCGAACGTGTAGCGCGCCGTGCCGCGGACGACGTCCGGGCCCGCCGGCGCCGGCAGGCTGCGGCCGAACGCGCCGCCGGCCTCGACTCTGTCCTCGACATTGGTTTTGCCGTGGATCGCATCCTCGATCGCGCGATAGCCCGTGCAGCGGCAGATATTGCCCTTCAGCGCGGCGCCGAGATCGGTGCGCTGCGCCTGGTTCAGCGAAGCGCAAGTGAGGATCATGCCGGCGGTGCAGAAGCCGCATTGGAATCCCTGCGCGTCGAGGAAGGCCTGCTGCATCGGGTGCGCACCGCGGTCATCGGCGAGCCCTTCGATCGTGGTGATAGCGCGTCCCTCCGCGCGAAACGCGGGGACGAGGCAGCTATGCACGGGCTCGCCGTCGAGCAGCACGGTGCAGGCGCCGCAATCGCCGGCGTCACAGCCCTTCTTCACCCCGAAATGACCAAGCTCGCGCAGCAACGTGCGCAGGCATTGGCCCGCGCGTGGGACCTGCGGAAATGCCGTGCCATTGACCTCGAAGCTCATCGCAGCGTTGCACCCAGGAGCTCGGCGCGGATCTCCTCGGCGAACCGCAGCGTCATGTGCTTGCGCCAGAGCGGCTTGCCATGAATGTCGGTGTGATACATGTCGTCAGTAATCTGCTGCCCGATCGCATCGTGAAGCGCACCCGCATCGGGCAGCCTTGGAAACGACAACCGGACGGGACGCACGGTCGATGCGGTCACCGTCAGCTTCAGCGCGCCATCGCCATCGAGGCTTCCGATCAGGAGTGCCGCGGAGCGGCCGACCGGCGCGAGCGAGATCTGGCGAAACGCGGAGCGGCGCTTCAGCGCAGCAATCGGAATGTCGATCTGCCGCAGCAAGTCGCCCGGCGCGAGGCAGTTACGCTGATTGCCGGTCACGAAGTCGAGGACGGGAATCTTCTGCTTGCCGCCGCCGGCCGTCCAGATGGTGCAGACACCGTCGAGGGCGGAGGTGAGCGAGATCATCGGTCCTGCCGGCAGCGACATGCAGAGATTGCCGCCCACCGTCGCCGTCTTCCAGATCTTGAACGACGCGAGGAAGGCGCGGCAGCATTGGCTGACCAACGGTGCTGCGAGCCAGTCGGCCGGGCAGGTAAGCGCATCGAGTTGCGAGATGGTGCAGGTCGCGGCGATGCTGAGATGGCTTTCGGTGATCGTCAACGCCGGCCATTTCAGATCGGTGAGATCGATCAGTCGAGTGAGGTGGACTTGCGGCTCCGAGAACAGCCAGGTGCCGCCCGCGAGCCAAGCATCGCCTGGCGTCCAAACAGGCAGTGCGGAACGCGTTTGCGGATGGCTGACCGCTGTGATGGTATTTAAGTCCATGGCTGCGATAGCGCCTGCGCCGGTTGAATTGGCCTGAGGGAAAGTCTTGCAAGACCGGAGCCAAGTGGCAACAACAAGTCGCGTTGATCATGCTGTCGGGCTGGCCTTTGCCCTGCAGGCCTGTCGTCAGCGGAGGAGAGCAGGCTCATGAACAACGCAAGACCGATCTGGATCAGGGATCCCCTGGCCATTCTCGCCGACGGTGCCGGGCGCGGGATCGTCATCAAGGATGGTCGCATCGTTGAACTCGTGCCTTCTGGCGGGACGCCTCAGACCGCAGATGTCACGGTGTTCGATGCGCGCGAGCACGTCGTGCTGCCGGGCCTCATCAACACCCATCATCATTTCTATCAGACGCTGACGCGGGCGCTGCCGGCGGCGATGGACCGCGAGTTGTTTCCCTGGCTCCAGGCGCTCTATCCGGTCTGGGCGAGGATGACGCCGGAATCGCTGGAGCTCGGCGTTACCGTGGCGATGTCCGAGCTGCTGCTGTCGGGTTGTACCACCACGACCGATCATCACTACGTGTTCCCGGCCGGGCTCGAGGAGTCCGTCGACATCGAGGTCGGCGTCGCAAACCGGCTTGGCGTGCGCGTGCTGCTGACGCGCGGCTCGATGAACCTGTCGCAGCGCGATGGTGGCCTGCCGCCTGACAGTGTCGTGCAGGACGAGGACACGATTCTCGCCGACAGCGCGTGCGTGGTGGCAAAACACCATCAGCGCGGTGCGGATGCGATGGTGCAGATCGCGCTGGCGCCGTGCTCGCCCTTCTCGGTGACGACGTCGCTGATGCGCGCCACCGCCGATCTCGCCGGCAAGCTCGACGTGCGCCTGCACACCCACCTCGCCGAGACCGAGGACGAGAACAGATTCTGCCAGCAGATGTATGGCTGCCGTCCGCTCGATTATCTCGAGCAATGCGGCTGGCTCAATGCGCGGACCTGGCTCGCCCACGGCATCTTCTTCAATTCGGACGAGATGAAGCGGCTCGGCAAGGCCAAGACGACGATCAGCCATTGTGCGTGCAGCAACCAGCTGCTGGCCTCCGGCTGTTGTCCGGTGTGCGAGATGGAAGAGGCTGGCGTCGGCATCGGGATCGGCGTCGACGGCTCGGCGTCCAACGACGGATCGAACCTGATGCAGGAGGTGCGTGCAGCCTTCCTGCTGCAACGGGCACGGTACGGCGTGACCAAGGTCAGTCACAAGGACGCGCTGCGCTGGGCCACCAAGGGCTCGGCGGCCTGCGTCGGGCGTCCGGAACTCGGCGAGATCGCGGTCGGCAAGGCGGCTGATCTCGCGCTGTTCAAGCTTGACGAGCTGCGCTTCTCCGGCCACGGCGATCCCTTGGCCGCACTGGTGCTGTGCGGCGCGCATCGGGCCGATCGAGTGATGGTGGCGGGAAATTGGGCCGTGGTCGACGGGGCGATCCCGGGACTGGACGTCGTGGAACTCATCCGACGCCACAGCTCCGCGGCGCGGGCGATGCAGGCGGGATAAGATAGAAAGAGGGGGCGACCACAAGTGCCGGGTGCTTCTGGCCACCCCCTCCGAACCTCCTCCGGGAGGAGCAGGTGATTTAGTCAATGCAAGAAGCGTGCTACTTGCCCGGCAGCTTGTCGTCGATGCCCTTGACGTAGAAATTCATGCCGAGGATCTGGCCGTCGGCGAGATTGGCGCCGCCCTTGCACTCGATCTCCTTGCCGTCCTGCCCAACGACCGGGCATTTGAACGGATGCAGCTTGCCGGCGCTGATCGCCGCCTGGGCATCCTCGGCGATCTTCTTCACGTCGTCAGGCATATTGGTATAGGGCGCCATCGCGAACATGTGGCTGTCGAGGCCGCCCCAGACGTCCTCCGACTTCCAGGTGCCGTCGAGCTCGGCCTTGACGCGGGCGATGTAGTAGGGCGCCCAGGTGTCGAGGATCGAGGTCAGCTGAGTCTTGGGCCCGAACTTGATCATCTCGGAATCCTGGCCGAAGGCGAACTTGCCGCGTTCGCTTGCGATCTGCATCGCCGCAGGTGAATCCGTGTGCTGCATGATGACGTCGGCGCCCTGGTCGATCAGCGCCTTGGCGGCGTCGGCTTCCTTGCCCGGATCGAACCAGGTGTTGGCCCAGATGATCTTGACCTTGATGTTCGGGTTGATGGTCTGTGCCGCCAGCATCGTCGCGTTGATGCCGGAGACGACCTCCGGAATCGGGAACGAACCGATATAGCCGAGCACGCCGGACTTCGACATCTTGGCTGCGATCAAGCCCTGGATGTAGCGGCCCTGGTACCATTTGGACGAATAGGTCGACATGTTCTTGTCGCGCTTGTAGCCGGTGGCATGCTCGAAATGCACGTTCGGATATTTCTTCGCGACCTTCAACGTCGGATCCATATAACCGAACGAGGTCGTGAAGATCAGCTTGTTGCCGGCGCGCACGAGCTGCTCGATCGCGCGCTCGGCGTCGGGACCTTCGGGCACGTTCTCGAGATAGGTGGTCTCGATCTTGTCGCCGTACTCCTTCACCAGCGCCTGGCGAGCGAGCTCGTGCTGGTAGGTCCAGCCGAGATCGCCGATCGGGCCGAGGTAAATGAAGCCGACTTTCAGCTTGTCGGCAGCTGAGGCTGCACTGATGCTCCCGGCAAGTAGAAGGCCGGCAGCCAGCGCAAGAAGTGATTTCCTCATCATCAATCTCCAAACATCAGGGGAAAGCCACGATCCGCAACGTGCGCGCCCCATCGCGCATGCCGCGGAAATGAAACGCTAGCGGTCAGGCACGAACACGGTGCCGAGCGCAGCCGGAGCGGTCGAGCCGCCGGTGCGCGCGCGGGACAACAGGACCAGCACGATGACGGTCGCGAGATAAGGCAGCGCCGACATGAACTGCGAGGGAATGCCGACGCCCCAGCCTTGCGCGTGCAGTTGCAGGATCGTCACCGCACCGAAGAGATAAGCACCGAGGACCAGCCGGCCCGGCCGCCACGACGCGAACACGACCAGCGCCAGCGCAATCCAGCCGCGACCCGCGGTCATGCCGGGAATGAAGAACGGCGTGTAGGCGAGCGGCAGATAGGCACCCGCAAGTCCGGCGCAGGCGCCGCCGAACATCACGGCGAGGGTGCGAATGCGCAGCACGGGATAGCCGAGCGCATGCGCGGAGACGTGGTTGTCGCCGCAGGCACGCAGGATCAAGCCCGCACGCGTGCGATACAGGAACCACCAGACGCCGATGATCAGCGCCAGCGAGAAATAGACGAAGGCGTCTTCGCCGAACAGCACGCGGCCGATCAGCGGAATGTCGGTGAGTCCGGGAATGTAAAGATGCATCGCCGGCGTGATGCGCTCGCCGACAAAGCCGGCCCCGATCAGGCCGGAGAGACCGACGCCGAGGATTGTCAGCGCGAGGCCGGTCGCGACTTGGTTGACGGCGAGGCCGAGCGCCATCAGCGCGAAGATCAGCGACATCAGGGTGCCCGCGACCATGCCGAGCAGCGCGCCGATGAAGATCGATCCGGTGAGCCAGGCTCCGCCAAAGCCACAGGCCGCGCCAACGATCATCATGCCCTCGACGCCGAGGTTGAGCACGCCGGAGCGCTCGGTCACGAGCTCGCCGGTCGCGGCGATCAGGAGCGGTGTCGATGCGGCGAGCACCGACAGGATGATGGCTTCAACCAGCTCCACGGGCCACCTGACGGTTCGGGAAGACGAGCTTGAAGCGATACAGAATGAGCGAATCGCAAGCGAGCACGTAGAAGAGCAGGATGCCCTGGAAGACCTTGGTGACGTCCAACGGGATCTTCATTGCGATCTGCGCCTGCTCGCCGCCGATAAAGGTCAGTGCGAGAAAAAGGCCTGCAATTAATATTCCAATCGGGTTCAACCGGCCGAGGAAGGCAACGATGATTGCGGTGAATCCGTAGCCGGGCGAGATGCCGGGCTGGAGATGTCCGACGGGGCCGGCGACCTCGATGATGCCGGCAAGGCCGGCGAGCGCGCCGGAGACCGCGAAGGTCAGGATGATCAGCTGGTTGGCGTTGAAGCCGCCGAACCGCGCGGCGCGCGGCGCAGCACCCACCACGCGAATTTCAAAACCCTTGATGGTGCGCCCGAGCAGGATCGCGGCTGCTGCGACCACCAGCAGCGCGATGATGGAACCGAGATGCAGCCGGCCGCCTTCGATCAGCAGCGGCACGGTGGCGACCGGATCGAACTCGGCGGTGGTCGGGAAGTTGAAGCCGTTCGGATCGCGCCACGGCCCGCGCACGAGATAGTCGAGGAAGAGATCGGCGACATAGACCAGCATCAGGCTGGTCAGGATTTCGCTGGCGCCGAACTTCACCTTGCAGATCGCCGGGATCAGCGCATAGAGCGCGCCTGCGGCGGCCGCGAGCACGAGCATCGCCGGCAGCACCCAGGCGCCGGCGTCGGTGCCTTGCGTCTTCACGGCGATCCAGCTTCCGGCGACCGCGCCGATCAGGAATTGGCCTTCGGCGCCGATGTTCCAGGCGTTGGCGAGATAGCAGAGCGACAGCCCGATCGCGATCATCACTAACGGCGTCGCCTTCACAGCGATCTCCTGGAGCGAATAGCTGTCGGTCAAAGGTGCGATAAAATAGGCATGCAGCGCTAGCAGCGGATTCTTGCCGAGGATCAAGAACAGGATGGTCATGGTCACGATCGTCAAGCCGATCGCGATCAGCGGGGAGACCAGCGCGATCGTGTTGGAGCGCTCGGCGCGCTTCTCAAGCACCAACTGCATGTGCGGCCTCCTTCGGCTCCAGGCTGCTGCCGCCCATCAACAGGCCGAGCTTTTCGCGTGTCGCGTCGCGCGTGGCGAGCGGTTCCGAGAGGTGGCCATGGAACATCACGGCGATGCGGTCGGCGATTTCGGCGAGCTCGTCGAGATCCTGGCTGGTCACCAGCACGGCCGCGCCAGCCGCAGCCAGATCGAGCAAGGCCTGGCGAATGACGGCGGCAGCACCGGCATCGACGCCCCAGGTCGGCTGGCTCACCACGAGCACCGCAGGGTTGCGCAGGATTTCGCGGCCGACGATGAATTTTTGCAAATTGCCGCCGGAGAGGCTCGCGGCCTCCGGATCGCGCTTGGCCTTGCGGACGTCGAAGGTCTCGGTGGCGCGGTCGACGGTCTTCAGCGTGGCCGCAGTGTCGATGAAGCCGCGATGGACCATGCCAGAGGCCGCATGTCCCGTGAGCAGCGCGTTCTCCGACAGCCTCATGCGCGGCGCGGTGCCATGGCCGAGCCGCTCCTCCGGTACGAAGGCGGCGCCGAGCTTGCGTCGCTTGGTGATCGAGAGGTGGCCGGCAGCGATGCCTTCGATCACCACCGTGCCGGGATCCTTCGACAGCCGCTCGCCGGACAGCGCGGCGAACAGCTCGTCTTGGCCGTTGCCGGCGACGCCGGCGATGCCGAGGATTTCGCCGCCCTTCAGCTCGAATGAGATGTGCTCGAGCCGCACGCCGTGCGTCTCGTCGGAGGCGAGCGAGAGATCGTTGACGACAAGCCGCGGTATCGTGGTCTGCCGGCCGGCGGCGGCCTTCACTTCCTTGATCTCGCCCCCGACCATCATCCGCGCGAGCGAGGCGGCGGTCTCGAGTCGGGGATTGCAGGTGTCGACCTTCTTGCCGCCGCGCAGGATCGTGGCGGTGTCGCAGAGGCGCTTCACCTCTTCGAGCTTGTGGCTGATGTAAAGGATGGCGCGACCTTCGGCCTTGAGCCGCTCCAGCACGATGAAGAGCTGGTCGGCTTCCTGCGGCGTCAGCACCGCGGTCGGTTCGTCCAGGATCAGGAATTTCGGGTCCTGCATCAGCGCGCGCACGATCTCGATGCGCTGGCGCTCGCCGACGGACAATTGCCAGACCTCCCGTTTGGGATCGAGCGGCAGACCATAGGTCTTCGACACCTGCTCCAGCCGCGCCGACATGTCCTTGAAGGATTCCTTGCCGTCGAGGCCGAGCGCGACGTTCTCGGCGACGGTGAGATTGTCGAACAGCGAGAAGTGCTGGAACACCATGCCGATGCCGCGGCTGCGCGCCTCGGACGGGCCGGGCAGCACGATTCGCTCGCTCTGCCAGCGGATTTCGCCGTCGCTGGGCTGGATCAGCCCATAGATCGCCTTCACCAGCGTCGACTTGCCGGCGCCGTTCTCGCCGAGCAGCGCGTGGATTTCCCTCGGCCAGATGTCGATGTCGATGGAATCGTTGGCGAGGAAATCCCCATAGCGCTTGGTCAGCCCGATCGTCTGAAGCAACGGGGACTCGCCGGAATGCAGGCCGTTAGGCGTCGGATCTAACATTCGCTGACACGCTTGCGTGGGGTGAAGTGCCTCAATAGTGGGCTAGTTTGAACCGCCGCGTAAGGTGTGAAAAAGCGTCATCCCTTGCTCAACGCTTCGGCAGGAAGCCGGTGTCGCGAGTCGCACTGCTCGTTGCGCGACGAAGATCCCAACCTCGCGGGTTCGCCGCCGCGGTCCTCGCGCTCCGCCAGCATCGGCTGTTGCAAATTTGTGACGGTTCAAGCCAAATCGGAACCCGCTATGCAGGCTTGACGTGAAGTTGAGCAAAGCCGCGCCACCGCTCGTATGCATTTCACTACGGCGATAGCGGCCGTCTTCGACAGCCGCGCTGGGGATGTTGTCTCGACGCAAAAGCCAAGCAGAATCAATCGGGAATATCCGGCAATATCGGCTCCGGCGTCGCCGATCGTCTGCCATCGCACCGCGCAAATCCCTCAAAAATCTGCGGTGGAATGCCGCGCGCTGCCGAAACAAGCGGCATGCCTTGAAAGAAGTTGAGGCTTCTCACTCCGAGAGTTCGGCGCAAGTGTCGCACCAAGGGACGTTCATTTTTACGTGTCCAAACTTGGGGGTATTCAGGATGTTGTTTTGTTTCAAGGCAATTGCAGCCGCTGTGCTGTCACTTGCTACGCTCGCGACCGGTGGCTTGGCTCAGGCTGCGGATCTGCCGGTCAAGGCCGCCAAGAAGGCCCCCGACCTCCCGTTCTTCCTCGTGATCGACAACCGCGTGTCGTTCTCCTGGATGCCGAAGGGCACCGACCCCGGCATGTGGAGCACGCGCCCGGACGGCAGCATCAACGGCACCACCGCCAAGCAGGTCTACTCCTTCACCCACTTCGACCTCTGGGCCTACGGCACCAACTTCTTCACGATCTCGATGTTCAAGTCGGGTCATAACGATCCTGCCAGCCCTTGCATCGCGCCGGGCGTAACCATCACCGGCGCCGGCGACTGTGCGGGCGCAACCGAGATCTATGGCCTGTTCCGCTCGACCTTCGGCTGGAACGAGCTGTTCAACACCAAGACCTTCACCATGGGTCCGCTGCACAACATCTCGTTCGAAGTCGGTATGGACGCCAACACCGAGAACAACTTCCTGGCACCCGCCAAGCGCGACGTCGTCGCCGGTCTGCAGTTTGCCTTCGACCTTCCCTACAAGGGCTACATCAACGTCGCTCCGTTGATGTACTGGGAATTCTCGAACCATAACGCCTTCACCCAGTGCGGCCTGTTCGTCGCAGGCCCGGCAGGTGTGGCCTGTAACTCGGACGGCAACGTCAGCTACAACCCGACCTGGGCCGTCGAAATCAACTACTACATGGATCTCGGCTTCCTGCCGCCGAACATGCAGTTCTGGTCGATCAGCGGCCGCGCCGGCTGGTACGGTCCGAAGGGTGACTCGAACGGTCTTTCTGCGCTGTCTGGCACTGGCATCTTCAGCACCAAGTCCAAGACCGAGCTCAACAGCGAACCGATCCGCCTGACCTTCGACGCCTCGAAGGCGGTCTGGGGTGACAAGTACTCGCACTTCGTGGATCTTTGGGTGGCCTACCGCTACTGGCAGAACAAGTTCGGCCTCGATCACAACGCGATGGCCGGCGTCTGCACGGTCGCCGCGACCGGCCAAAGCACTAAGAGCTGCACCGAGTCGACGGTCTACGGTGGTATCACTGTGAAGTTCTAATCGACTGAAGTCATAAGGTTCGGATGGCGCCGCGCAGCAATGCGCGGCGCCATCCTGCGTTTGGGGCACGGAATCGTAGGGTGGGTTAGCGATGCGTAACCCACCACTTCTGTCTAAGCGGAGTGCAAAAAGGTGGGTTACGCCGTGCGAATTGCGCTTCGCGCAGTCGCAAGGCTAACCCACCCTACGATTCGGAGTTCGTGGTCCCGCCTATTTCGACCACACACCGTCGTGCAGCGCTGCGGCCTCATCTTCGAGCAGCGGGCCGATGACCTCCGTCGGCCGCTGGCCACTGGCAAAGACCTCGCGGCAGGGCAGGTCGAGCGTCGGGTTCTCCGGATGATTGCCGGTGATGCCGCGCAGGCGGTGCTCACTGAGGCCGTAGACGACGCGACCGATGCCGGCCCAGTAGATCGCGCCGGCGCACATCGCGCAGGGCTCTGCGGAGGAATACAGCGTCGACCGGGCGAGAACTTCGTGATTGAGCGTGCGGCAGGCCTGGGTGGCCGCGAGGCGCTCGGCATGCGCGGTGGCGTCGTGGTCCGGCAGGTAGCCGTTCTCGGTCTCGATCAGCACCGTGCCGCCGGCATCGACGACGATGCAGCCGAACGGATGATTGCCGTGGGTGAGGGAACGACGGGCGACCGTAAAGGACAGGCGCAGGAAGTGTTCGTCGCGTTCGCTGACGTCGTCCATCGCTGCTCCGCGGTCAGTGCCCCGCCATGTGTCGGCCGACCTCGGTGAGATCGGCTTCGCTGGTACGAGCTTCATACACGAATTCGCCGTGGAACATCACCAGCAGCCGATCCGATAGTTCGAGCAGTTCGTCGAGATCCTCGCTGACCAGCAGCACCGCGGCGCCGCGATTGCGCGCGGCCATGATCTCGGCGTGGATCTGCGCCACGGCCGCGAAGTCGAGGCCGAAGCAGGGATTGGCCGCGATCAGCACCTCGACGTGGCCGCCGAGCTCGCGGGCGAGAACGGCGCGCTGGACGTTGCCGCCGGACAGCGCCGAGATCGGCGTATCCGGCGTGCGGGTCTTGATCTTGTACTGGCCGATCTTCTTCCTGGCGTCGTCGCGGAAGGCCCCGCGATTGAGCCACCAGCCGCCGCTGGCAAAGGGCGCGCGGTCGAACTCGCGGAAGGCGATGTTGTCGGCCACGCTCATGCCGCCGACGCAGGCATTCTTCAGTGGCTCCTCGGGGAGGAGCGACATTTTGTGCCGGCGCATCTCCTCACGGCTGGCGTGATAGGGATCGCCGGCGACGCGGATTTCACCGCCCTCCGCCTCGCGCTGGCCTGCCAGCACCTCGACGAGTTGGCGCTGGCCGTTGCCGGAGACGCCGGCGATGCCGACGATCTCGCCGGCACGCACGGTCAGCGAGACGTCGTGAACGGCGATCGCACCGGCATCGTCCAGTGCGCGCACTTTCTCGATCTCCAACCGCGCCTGTCCGGCTTCGCCAGTGCGGGGCGGCTGCACCGTCAGCTCCTCAGCGCCGATCATGGTGCGGGCCATCGCGTCCGGCGTGAGCTCGGCGACCTTGCCGGCACCTGCGAGCTTGCCGCGGCGCAGGATGGTGACCTCGTCAGCGAAAGCCATGACCTCGCGGAATTTGTGCGTGATCATCAGAATGGTCAGCTCGCCCTTGACCACCATGCCGCGGAGCATGCCGAGCACCTCGTCGGCCTCCGCCGGCGTCAGCACCGAAGTCGGCTCGTCCAGGATGAGGAAGCGGCGCTTGAGATAGAGCTGCTTGAGGATCTCGCATTTCTGCCGCTCGCCAGCGGAGATGTCGGAGACCTTTGCGGAGAGCGGCACCTTGAAGGGCATGCGGGCCAGGCACGCCTCGAGCTCCTTCATCTCCTTCGGCCAGTTCACCACGGCCGGCACATCGTCGCGCGCCAGCACGAGGTTTTCGGCAACCGTCATGGCCGGCACTAGCGTAAAGTTCTGGTAGACCATGCCAAGGCCGAGCGCGTGCGCATCCTTCGGATTGGCGATCGTCTGCTCATGGTCGCCGACGATGATGTCGCCTTCGGTCGCGTGGTAATAGCCCATGATGCACTTGACGAGGGTCGATTTGCCGGCGCCGTTCTCGCCGAGCAGTGCATGGAACGAGCCCGGCCGCACCTTCAGCTCGACATTGTCCAGCGCCAGGAAGTCGCCGAAACGCATGGTCATGGCGATGGCGTTGACGCCGAAGGCGCCCGAGGGCGGAGGCGTTTCGCCGATGATCACGAAATCGCTCCGATGAAGGCGTCCGATGTCGAGACCGCGCCGAACACGCCGCCTTGCATCTTGATCATCTTCAGTGCGTGCTCGTGATTGCTCCTGTCGGTCGCGCCGCAGCAATCGTGCAGCAGGATACATTCGAAGCCGCGGTCGTTGGCCTCCCGCATGGTGGTGTGGACGCAGACATCAGTGGTGATGCCGGTCAGCACGATGTTCTCGATGCCGCGCACGCGCAGGATCAGTTCGAGATCAGTGGCGCAGAACGAGCCCTTACCGGGCTTGTCGATGACAGGCTCGTCTGGCCGTGGCGCCAGCTCCTCGATGATGTCCCAACCGGGCTCGCCGCGCACCAGAATGCGGCCGCAGGGTCCGGGATCGCCGATGCCGGCGCCGATCTGGCGCGAGCGCCAACGCTTGTTGGCGGGCAGATCCGAGAGATCCGGGCGATGGCCTTCACGGGTGTGTATGATGTGGAAGCCCTGGCTCCGCATGGCCGCGAGCAGCTTCTTGATCGGTTCGATCGGCGCCCGCGTCAGGGAGAGATCGTAGCCCATCTTGTCGACATAGCCGCCGACGCCGCAGAAATCGGTCTGCATGTCGATGATGATGAGCGCGGTGTTCTCGGGGCGGAGATCGCCATTGTAAGGCCAGGCATAGGGCTCGGACTTGAGGTAGCGCTCGGGCATGGTTTCGCTCTCTAGCGGGTGATCGACAATTCGGCCGGGGCTCCGGTCAGCGTGCGTTTCGGCGAGCAGGTGATGATCATGATCGCCAGCGTCAGGATGTAGGGCGCGGCGTTGAAGAGGTGATAGCCGGAGGTGACGCCGACCGATTGCAGCGCCGGTCCCAGCGCTGCTGCGCCGCCGAAGGCGAGCGAGGCCCACAGACAGAGCAGGGGATCCCAGCGCGCAAAGATCACGAGCGCCACGGCAGTAATGCCCTGGCCCGACGACAGGCCTTCGTTCCAGCTGCCGGGATAGAATAATGACAGGAAGGAGCCGCCGATGCCGGCAAGAAAGCCGCCGACCATGGTCGCGCGCAGGCGGATCAAGAGCACGGAGTGGCCCATCGCGCGCGCGGCGTCAGAGCTCTCGCCGGCGGTGCGGATGAGCAAGCCCCAGCGCGTGGCGCGGAAGGCCCAATAGAGGATTGGCGCGAGCGCGACACCGATCAGGAAGAGAACGTTGACGCGGAGCGCCGCGCGAACCTGCGGGATGTCGCTCCACCAGCCGAAATCGATCGCGGGCAACCGCGGCGCGGTCGGCTCGATCAGCGGCTTGCCGAGATAGAAGGCGAGACCAGTGCCGAACAGCATCAACGCGATGCCGACCGCGACGTCGTTGACGCGCGGCAGCGAGCATATGCCGGCGTGCAGTGCGCCGAGAAGCGCACCGGTGATGCCAGCGGCAAGCACGCCGAGCCACGGCGATCCCGTGAGGTAGGAGATGCCATAGGCGCTCATCGCGCCCATCACCAGCGTACCTTCAAGGCCGAGATTGATACGGCCCGAACGCTCGGTGATGCATTCGCCCAGGCTCACGAACAGGAACGGCGTGGAGACGCGAATGGCGCCGCCGAGTACGGCGAGGGGAACGGTCCAGAGTCCGATCGATCCGTCCGCCATCTCAGGATTTTCCCTTCAGGAATCCGATGCGGCCGTAGAGCGCATCGCTGGCGAGCACGAAGACGAAGATGATGCCCTGGAGCACCAGCACGGAGGCGTCGGGCAGGCCCAGGCGGCGTTGCAGCAGGCCGCCGCTGGCGCTGATGCCGCCAAGCAGGATCGCGACGGGGATAATCGCGAGCGGATTTTGCCGCGCCAGGAAGGCGACGAGAATGCCGGTGAAGCCGTAGCCGGCAGCGAGATTGGCATTGGTGCGGCCCTGTACGGCGGCAACCTCGACCATGCCGGCGAGGCCGGCGGCGCCGCCGGCGAGGAAGCAGATGGTCAGGATCAGCTTGCTGACATCGAGGCCGACGATCTTGGCGGCGCGAATGTTGCCGCCCGCCACCCGCGCGGCGAAGCCGAACACGGTATGATAGATCAGGACGTAGGCTGCGATTGCGGCGATCAGGCCGAAGACGAGGCCCCAATGTACGTCGGTGCCGGGGATGGAGCCGATCATGTTGGCGGCGCCGATCTCGCGGGTTGACGGCTTGTTGAGGCTCGCGGGATCCCGCATCATGCCTTCGACGAGATGATTGAGGATCGCGAGCGCAATGTAGACCAGCAGGAGGCTGGATATTGTTTCATTGACGCCGCGATACTGCCGCAATGCGCCCGCGAGCATGATCCATAAGCCACCGCCGGTCACCCCGGCGATGACCATGGCGATCTGCACAATGAGCGGCGGCATGCCCTGAAGTAGCAGTGCGGCGCTCGTCGCCGACAGCGCGCCGATCAGCAGCGCGCCTTCACCGCCGATGATGACCATGCCGAGCTGTGCGGGCAGCGCCGTGCAAAGTGCGGTGAGGATGAGCGGCGCCGCGCGCGTCAGTGTGTTCTGCCAGGAGAACCAGGTGCCGAACGCGCCGTAGTACATGTAGAAATAGAGGTCCAGCGGGTTCTTGCCGAACAGCATGACGAAGATGCCGAAGACCACGAGCGCGCCGGCAAGCGCCGCGCCCGGGATCAGGACATACCCAATCGTGCCGCCGTGGCGTCGGAGAAAGCCGGGGTCGGCGGCCGGGGCAATTGTCCCGACCGCCTCGGCAGAATCCGCTGCTTCCGATGTCACGAAGTCGCTCCGATCACGCCTTCGACGAGATAGTCCATCTTCTCGAGCTCAGGATCCTTCTGGCCGCGATCGGTGCCAGCCGCGATCACCGTCTTGCCCTTGTTGTCGACGAGCCCGCCCTTGAAGATGGCGTAGCCGTTGGCGGACAAGAACTTGGCCTTGATGTCGTCAGCATGCTTTCGCGCTTCCGCGCCGACCGCCTCGCCATAGGGCGAAGTCTTGACGATCTCTTCCTTGAGGCCGCCGCGATAGAAGTTCGGGATGGTCTCGCCGGCGGCGATCATCTTGACGAACTTCGGGTACAGCGCTTCCCAGTTCCACTCCGCGCCGGTGAGATACGCCTTCGGCGCGAGCGGCGACTGGTTGACGTGGTAGCCGCACACCATGGCGCCGCGGCGGGCGGCGTTCTCGACCATGGTCTTCGGACCGTCGACGTGACAGGTCAGCACGTCCACGCCCTGGTCGATCAGGCTGTTGGTGGCTTCGGCTTCCTTGACCGGCATCGACCAGTCACCAGTGAAGATCACCTGGGTCGTGGCCTTCGGATTGGCGAGCTTGGCGCCAAGCGCGAAGGCGTTGATGTTGCGCAGCACCTGCGGGATCGGCTTAGCCGCGACGAAGCCGAGCTTGCCGCTCTTCGAGGTGTAGCCTGCGATGATGCCGGAGATGTACTGGGCTTCGTCAATGTAGCCGAAATAGCTGCCGGCGTTCTTCGGGTCCTTGTCGCTCCAGAGGCCGCCGCAATGCTCGAAGCGCAGCTTCGGAAACTTGTTGGCCATCTTGATCACGTGCGGATTGTAGTAGCCGAACGAGGTCGGGAACAGCAGGGTGGCGCCGTCGAGATTGATCATGGATTCCATGGTCTTCTCGACTGCGTCGGTTTCCGGCACCTTCTCTTCCTCGACGACCTTGAGGCCGGGAATCTTCTTCAGCGCCGCCGCGCCCTGTGCGTGCGCCTGATTGTATCCGTAGTCGTCGCGCGAGCCGACATAGATGAAGCCGATGGTGGTGTCGGCTGCGAAGGCCGGGCGGGCGCCGGCCGCCGCGCCGAGGGTGAGGGCGGCCCCGCCCTGCAACAAATGCCGTCGTGAAATCCTGCCAAAATCCATTGCTTGCTCCCCTTGGCGGCTGGACCGCCTCAATCTCGCGGCTGCGCCGGTCTGGCGGAGCCCGGGATAAGATGTCGCAAGCTTCGTGCCAGAGGCTATGGGGCGGACATTTCGACATAAGTATTTGAAATATATATATATATCCAAGATCTGAAACTTGATGAGGAAAGCGGCAGATTAAATTATAGGCACTATTTTTTGATTGTATGCAATGGAGTTAAGCAGTTTTAACCGGGCCTCACGTGTGCGCAGCGACGATTGGACGGCTCTGCCGGCTACTCACATTCATGCTAACCACGCGCTGGTTCGGACGACGCCGGCTGAATGATTTTAGCTGGCACTGAACTTGTATCGATTGTCGTTACGACCGCGGCGCGGTCTCCAGGATGGAAAGCTAGACCGAGATGGGTGCTGCTACGGCCGTTCAAGATGCATCGCTCGGCAGGGAGATCGTTCATCGCATCAACGAGCTGGGTACGATTTCGGAAGAGACCGGCAAGCTGACCCGTATCTACCTCAGCAAGGAGCTGCGCACGGCCTCGAACCTCATCCTCGGCTGGATGCGTGAGGCGGGCATGAGCGCGCATCTCGATGCGGTGGGCAATGTCTGCGGCCGCTACGAGGGCGAGCGGCCGGAGGCGCCCTGCGTGATGCTCGGCTCGCATTACGACACCGTGCGCGACGCCGGCAAATGGGACGGGCCGCTGGGCGTGATCACGGCGATCTCCTGCGTCGCCGATCTCAGTCGCCGCGGCAAGCGTCTGCCGTTTGCGATCGAGGTGGTCGGCTTTGCCGACGAGGAGGGCGTTCGCTTTGCCTCGACCTTGTTCGGCAGCCGTGCGGTCGCCGGCACGTTCGACGAGAGCGTTTTGAACACGCGTGATCGCGACGGCGTCTCGATGCGCGATGCGCTCGTCACGTTTGGTCTCGATCCCGATCATATCGGCGCCGCCGCGCGGGCCCGCGGCGAGCTGCTGGCCTATCTCGAATTGCACATCGAGCAGGGACCGGTGCTGGAAGCGCGGAACCTGCCCGTCGGCGTCGTCACCGCGATCGCCGGCGCGACAAGGCTGGCAGCACGGCTCACCGGCATGGCTGGCCACGCCGGTACGGTGCCGATGGCCCTGCGCCGTGACGCGCTCTTCGGTGCGGCTGAGTGCATCGGCGCGATCGAGCAGTTTTGCCGCACCGACGAGGGCGGGCTGGTCGGCACCGTCGGCTACATCCAGGCGCGGCCAGGCGCGACCAACGTCATTCCGGGCGAGGTGTCGTTCACCATCGACATGCGCGCGCCGACCGATATGCATCGCAAACGGGCGGTGGCCGATGTCGTCAGGCAGATCGAGGCGATCGCAAAGCGCCGGCAATTGACGCTTCAGCTCGACGTTACCCACGAGAACCGCACCGCGCCCTGCGCGCCCTGGCTGAAGGATCAGATCGCACAGGCAATCGCCGCTGAAGGTTTTTTCGCCTTCGAGCTGCCGAGCGGAGCAGGGCACGATGGCATGGCAATGATCGACATCGCCGATGTCGGCATGATCTTTGTCCGCTGCCGCGGTGGCATCAGCCATCACCCGGACGAGCATGTCGAATTGGCGGACGCCGACGCCGGTGCGCGCGTTTTGCTGCGGGTGATCGAGAATTTCAAGCCGCGTGAGGGGTAAGCCCACCCCGCAAGTCACCGGGTAGAGACACGAATCAGACATGTGTAAAATGGTGACCGCCATCACGAGAGATCAGCCGACTTGCACCGATGAACAGCGATATTTCCTTTCCAAGGCATCGAGAGAACCGATTTTACCAGGGCTTGGCTGCAACCTTTGTCGCCAATGCTCTTCAAGCGGTCAACTTTCTCGGTGATCGGTTCCTGAGACAGTCGCATCATTCGTTGTCGGCCATCGAGGACATTTACCGGCACTCGATGGACAGCGCCTTTTCGGTGACCGAGGCCTTCCTCGTCACAGGCGCTCCGCACGCCTCCGCCTATTACCCGCGCGACTTCGCCTGGTTCTATCCCGACGTCCTCGACCCCGAAACCATCATGGATGCGCAGGACGCGGTGCGCCGGGCGCGGCTCCTCGAAAAGAGCGTTCGCCTGATGCTCGAGGCCGTTCGGGCCGACGTCGTCACGACGACCATCGTGCCGGCGGGGCGCGGCCGGTATCTCGGCGTGAACTATTTCTCGCGGCCTTCCGATACGCTGCTCGGCATTCTGGCCGGTCTCCAGCAGATGCTCTCTGCCGAGGAGCGGGCGTCGTCCTATCTGGCAATGTCGCAATGCGCGCATGCCGGCCGCTTGTTGCTGGCCGAATACGGCGTCGATTTGAAGCGCGCGATCCTGAAGCTTGCGAGCGAGTTGGAGCCGTTCGACGCTGACGGCACCAGATCTTTGCTCTGCGACGCCAGCAGGCCCCGCTCTGCGGCAACGGACACCCGCGCCGAGCGTCGGCGTTTCGTTACAAACGCTTGCGTCTACACGACCTTTGTATGGGGTGTGGAGCTCGGGGTGGTCGGTGAGAACGAGCTGAAGCGGCTGCTCGGACGCGACCTCGTGCAGTACAAGCGGGATCTGCTCCGCCTGTTCGGCAAGGACGGCTTTATCAGGCATTCGCTGGATAGCCCGGCGGGCCCGCCGGTGTCCTCGGTTGCGCTCGATTTCGTCAGTGTGCACCGCGGCTTTTGGGACCTGAACGATGCGAATGAGCGCGCGCTGTTTGCGGCCACGACGGATCTGATCATCGCCGAGCCGCGCTTCCGCATCCCCAGCACATTTCACTTCCTCGTCTCTGCGGATAATCCGCGGAACAAGATGATCCACAAGATCGCGGCGCCCGCCTATCAGGGGCGCTCGTCCTGGCCGACGTTCAACGTCGAGTTTGCGGACCGCATGCTGGACTTTGACGAGTTCTCGGGGAGCGATACCTACCGCGCCTGGGCGCAAGGGATATTGAAAGACATTCGCACCGCGACCGAGGTCCACGGCGGATATCAGGAGCTGATCTCGGAGCAGGGGCTGAAATACCGCACCTGGGCCTATAAGGGCGCGGTCGCCCATTCCTGGTTTCCGCGCTTCCTGTCGGTCTGGCGGAGGGCGTACGGAACGCCGCTCCTGAAGTGGAATGACTGAAGGCGGCTCAGCGCAAGCGCGCGGGTCTCCCTGCGCGCGCTCCGGCCGCGTCTTACGATGGAACCTTCGGGCAAAATCGCCAACAAGCCATTGACAGCAATCCATAAGCGCCGCGAGTTGCGACAACATGTCTCTGCACGCTGTCACAATCGCGTAATGCAAGTGACATTCTCGCGCAGCACGTCTGACAAGTATGGCCCCTAGCTTGAAGTACACTGAAACATTTTTTCAGCCTTCAGAAACGAACAGAGGGGTGCGCAATGCTTGCGACAATGACACGACGTCTGCGCGATCGTACCGTGGTGACCGCAGCGATTCTGTCGCTGATGGGATGTGACGTTTATGCGGCGGACGCCAATTCGCTCGGGGGAAGTAACAGGAACGGTGATCGCACCGAGTCGCCGATCAAGCATGTGATTGTTATCCTCGGCGAAAACCGTACTTTCGATCACGTCTTCGCCACCTATGAGCCGGCGCGTCCGGGCGAGCGCGTCGACAACCTGCTCTCCAGGGGCATCGTCACCAAGGATGGCTTGCCCGGACCGAATTACGCCAAGTCGGCGCAATTCTCCGCCGTGGTCAACAACACCTACTCCATCAACCCGAGCCAGAAGGCCCCCTACAACAACACGACCAACAAGGTGCAGGCGCCGGGAACCTCCTACGCGCCGCAATCCTGCTACACGTCGGTCGATCAGGCCGCGCTCAATGGGCCCGGGTGCCTCGCCACGCTGCAAGTCGCCGCACAAGCGGATTACGGCCTCAGCCAGCAGGATCTGCCGCTGCTGACGACTGGTGCGACGGGGCTGCCCGGCAATTCGCCGGACTCGCGTATCCTGGATTTCGACAATCTGCCGAACGGAGCCTACCCGCTGGTGACCCTGGCGCAGGCCGGCGAAACCCCAACCAGCCTCTACAAGACCTATGGCGGCAGCCCGGTACACCGGTTCTACCAGATGTGGCAACAGCTTGACTGCGACGTCGCCAAGGCCACGCATCACAATCCGAGCGGCTGCCAGTCCGATCTCTTCACCTTTGTGGAATCGAGCGTTTCCTCGGGGAGCAACGGCGACCCGACGCCGCACGCCCTCAAGGAAGGTGCGATCGCGCTCGGCTTCTACAATGTCGCCAAGGGCGACGCGCCCTATCTGACCGAGCTTGCGCGCAAGTACACGCTCAACGACAATTTCCACCAGAGCGTGATGGGCGGCACTTTCGCCAATCACATGATGATCGGCTACGCCGACGCGCTCTATTATGCCGACGACAAGGGTGATCCCGCGAAGCCTGACCACGTGCTCGTCCCCGGTTCCAACCCGCCGCAATATGTCAACGAGGTCGAGAATCCGAACCCCGCGCCTGGCACGAACAACTGGTATCTCAACGACGGCTATGGCGGCGGCAGCTATTCGAACTGCGCTGATCCGGGCCAGCCAGGCGTTGGTCCGGTCGTCACCTATCTCAACGCCATCCATGTGCCGCCGCGTTGTGCGCCGAACGCCTACTATCTCCTGAACAACTACGTTCCGGCCTATATCGGCAGCGGTGCCACCGATCCGATCAACAACGGACCGTTCACGCTGCCACCTGTCATCAAGCAGCGGCATATCGGAGATGCGCTGACCCAGGCCGATGTCTCCTGGGCTTATTTTGGCGAGCGCTGGAATGACTTCAAGACCGCGCCCGGTGAAGGCACCAATTTCGGCGCGCTGGACCCCGTCGCCTATCTCTACTGCAACATCTGCAACCCGTTCCTGTTCTCCGCCTCGGTCATGACCAATACAGCGCAGCGCAATGCCCATATGAAGGATACGCTCGATCTCTACGACGCGATCGCCAAGGGCGATCTTCCTTCCGTGTCCTTCGTCAAGCCGAGCACCTTCAACGATGGTCATCCGTCGTCATCCCGCGTCGACCTGTTCGAGGCTTTCACCAAGAAGATCGTCGATCAGGTGAAGTCCAACAAGGAGCTGTGGAAGTCGACGGCCATCGTCATCACCATGGACGAGGGCGGCGGCTACTACGATTCAGGCTATATCCAGCCGGTCGACTTCTTCGGCGACGGCACGCGGATTCCGCTGCTGGTGGTGTCGAAATACTCGCGCGGCGGACACATGTCGCATGAATATGGCGATCACGTCTCGATCACCAAGTTCATCGAGCGCAATTGGCATCTGAAGCCGCTTGGGCCCAAGACGCGCGACACGTTGCCCAACCCTGTAGCCTCGGACGACAATCCCTACGTTCCCGTCAACCGGCCGGCGATCGGCGATCTCTTCGGCAATTTCAACTTCGCCGATCGTCGCGACGACGACCGCGACGATGACTGACCGCAACTGGTGATCTCCGACCGATCGACCCGGAGGCTGACCGGCCACCGGGTCGATTTCATCACTCGTAGCAGAGAGCAATTTGCGTGAATGTAGCGCGCTCGGGGAGTGCCGCTTCGATCGATGCGGCGCGTGATGCGTTTGCCGGAGGCAATTTGGGTGCTGCCGAGCAGATTTGCGCAACTGTTCTTGGACAGAATCCTTCCGACTGGCGCGCTTGGGCGTTGCTGACAGAAACCGCGCTGCTGCGGGGTCGGCCGGACGCAGCGGCCGTCAGCGCCGACCGCGCCGTCGCGCTCGCGCCGACGAATCCGATAGCGCTGGTGTTGCGCGCGAAGTGCCTGTTCATGATGGGTGAGACACGCCAGGCCTGTGCGGCGACCGACGTCGCGGCACAGCATCTCGACGATGCGCCGGATGCGCTCGATGCGGTCGGTGCGATGTTCGGTCTGCTCGGACTACAGCAACGGGCGAGAGAACTCTTTCGTCGCGCTGTTCTCGGACGACCGGACGTGCCGCAATATCTCTTCAACCTGGCCGCTACCGAGCGGATGATCGGCGCGCTCGGTGATGCCGAAGCCCATTGCGATGCGGCCATCGCCAGCGACCGCCATTACGGCCTTGCGCACTATTTGCGGTCGGATCTGCGTATCCAGAGCCCCGATCGCAATCATATCGACGAGATGGAAGCGCTGATCGGTCAGGGAGATTTGTCTGGCCCGAGCGAAATCATGCTGCGCTTCGCGCTCGGCAAGGAATGCGAGGACATCGAACTCTGGGGACGCGCATTCGATCATGTCGAGGCTGGCTGCAACTTGCAGCGCCGATCGCTTGCTCGCAGTCCCGCCGCCGAAATTGGCGAGATCGATGCCATCATCCAGACGCACACGCGACGCTGGATCGAAGCGGCGCCGCGCGGCTACGCCGACGCTGCGCCTGTTTTCGTCACCGGCCTGCCGCGCACCGGCACCACGCTGGTGGAGCGAATCATCGCGAGCCACTCCGCGATGGATTCCGTAGGCGAGACCGGCGCTTTCGCAGCCGAGATGCGCCGCGCCATGGCGGAGCGTCCAGGCGGACGCGACCCCGAGGGCATCGGCAGACGCTATCTGGATTCGGCCGCGGCGCTGCGCGTGCCGGTCGATGTGCGTTTCATCGACAAGACGCTGGAGAACTACCTCTATTGCGGTCTTATTCACGCGGCGCTACCGTCCGCAAAGATCATCCTCGTGCAGAGGCATCCGATGGATTCGTGCTGGGCGATCTACAAGGCGCACTTCCGCGGCAAATTCTCGTTCTCCTATCACCAGACCGAACTTGCGGATTATTATCTGGCGTATCGCCGTCTGTCGCGGCACTGGCGCAGCGTGCTGCCGCCGGATGTACTCATGGAAATCAACTACGAGGACATTGTGCGGGATCAGGCGGCGGCGAGCCGAGATATCATCGGCTTTCTCGGCCTTCCCTGGGAAGATGGAGTGATGCGCTTTCACGAAAGCCCGGCGCCATCGGCGACTGCCAGCGCCGTTCAGGTGCGCCGCCCGATCTACGCGTCCTCGGTCGGCAAGTGGCGTCATCAAGCCGAGCGGTTAGCGCCGCTTCGCGCGCGCTTGGCACGCGAGATTCAGGAGGCAGAGCTGGTATGACGATGCTCCGATCATCACGGTTTCTCGTGACCACATCGGTTATCCTCCTGGCGTTTGGTCGAGCTGCGTCGGCCGAGGTGAAGGTCGATGGTGGGCCGGAGGCCGTGCATCTCGAAGTCCACGACGCCTCGCTCCACGATGTGTTGGCGGCTCTGCAAAAGCGATTCAACCTGCATTACCGCACCGTCGATGCGCTCCAGACGCAGACGACGGGAATCTTCGACGGGCCATTGCGGCGCGTGGTGGCTCGGCTCCTGAGCGGCCATGATTATGCGATGCAGGTCACCGCTGACGGCCTCGACGTGCTGGTGCTGGCGCCGCAGCAGCCCAGCGTCGCCGTGGTCGCTGCGGTGACGCCGGCAAATGCGGCTAGGCCTCCGCTAACGGCCGTGGAGCGCAGGCATTTTGAGCACGGGCACCTGCGCTAGGGCAATGATGGCGTATCAGCCCGCCGTCACGTCCACCAACTCGCCGCCATCGAGCACCTGAGCTGCCTTGGCGCGATCGAGATCGCCCTCCCAAGCGGCGACCACCACCGTTGCGACGCAATTGCCGATGAGGTTGCCGACGGCACGGGCCATGCCGACAAACCAGTCTATCGAGAGCACCAGCACGAGGCCGATCGCAGGAATGCTTGGCACGGCGTTGAGCGTCGCAGCCAGGATCACGATCGCCGAGCCAGGCACGCCGTGCGCGCCTTTCGACGTGATCAGGGAGACGCCGAGCACGAGCAGGAGATCGCCGAACGAGAGTGGTGTGTTGGTCGCCTGCGCGATGAAGACGACGGCAAGCGTGAGGTAAATTGAGAACGCGTCGAGGTTGAAGGAATAGCCGGTCGGGATCACAAGTCCGACGACGGAATCCTTCACCCCCATCCGCTCGAGTTTCTTCATGATCTGCGGCAGCACCGCGTCCGAGGACGCGGTCGCCAGCACGATCATCAGCTCTTCGCGCAGGTAAGAGAGGAATTTGAGGATGTTGATTCCGGCGAGCGCCATCACGCTGCCGAGTACGCCGAGCACGAAGATGCCGACGGAGACGTAGAACAGCATCACCAGAGAGACCAGCTGCTTCAGCGAGCCGACGCCATATTTGCCGACCGTGTAGGCGACGGCGCCGAGCACGCCAAGCGGAGCAACCCGAACGATAAGTCCCATGACGCGGAACAGCACGGCCGAGGCCGCGTCGATGATCGAGGTGACGAGTTTGCCCTTCTCGCCGCCGACCAGTGCCAGGCCGACGCCAAACAGAATGGCGAAGAACAGCACCTGGAGCACGTCGTTGCGGGACAGCGCGTCGAACGAGGTGGTCGGGATGACGTTGAGCAGGAAGGAGCCGATGCCGGCGCCTTGGAGCTTATGCGCGTTGTCGGCATAGGTGTTGAGCGCCTTGGCGTCGAGCGTCGAGGTATCAATGTTCATGCCATGGCCGGGACCTGCGAGGTAGGCGAGGATCAGGCCGACGACAAGCGCGACGGTGGTCATGACCTCGAAATAGAGCAGCGCCTTGACGCCGACCCGGCCGACCTTCTTGAGGTCGCCCGCGCCGGCAATGCCGTGGACGACGACGCAGAACACGATCGGCGCCACGATCATCGAGATCAGCTTCAGGAAGGCGTCGCTGAGGATCTTGAGGCTGATGGCAAAATCCGGGATTACCACGCCGAGGATGATGCCGAGGATCAGGGCCGCGAGGACCTGAACGAACAGCGAGGTGTAGAGCGGCTTACGCTCGGCGGCCGGGGCCGCGGCAATGGTTGACATAGAAACTCCCCCGTTTTGACGACGTCCAGATTGTCAAAAGGAGCAACTACCGTGCCAGAATGTCGCGTTTTTTCGCTGGAAACGGTCTATTCTGCCGCCTTCGCCGTCTTGCCGAACGTCCGGTTCGGCGCGGGGAAGCCGCAGGAGGTGCCATCGGTGACCTTGACCTGGTCCTCCCACGGCAGCCGATAGGTGCCGGCGACCATGTCCTGCATGAACGTGTAGGGGCAGTCCATCGCACCGCCCTTCACCGCGACATAGCCGCGGTGCCAGAGCTGGTAGATGTTGTTCTCGACGCCCCAGTTGATGCGGGCCTCGCGCACGAGGTCCGGCCGGACTTCGGCCGTGATGATCTCGTCGGCGCGGCCGGTCGTGCCGTGCGCCAGCACCGTACCGTCGAAATTGACGATCATGCCTTCGCCCATGGAATCGAATGAACCGTCGGTGCCGCACATGCAGACGTTCGCCGTGACCATCAGGTTCTGGAACGAATTGGCCTGATTGGTGAAGCGCCAGGACTCGCGGATCGGCGCGGTGTAGCCGGCGGTGCGGATCATGATCTCGGCGCCCTTGTAGGCGCATTCCCGCGCCATCTCGGGGAACATGCCGTCATGACAGATGATCAGCGCGATCTTCGCGCCGTTCGGCCCTTCGATCACGGGAATGCCGATGTCGCCCGGCTCCCACGGCTCGACTGGAATCCAGGGATGAAGCTTGCGGTAATAGAGCTTGATCTCGCCGTGATCGTCGACGATCAGGCCGGAATTATAGGGGTTGCCGTGCGGATTGAACTCCATGATGGAGAAGCAGCCCCAGATCTTGTTGTCGATGCAAGCCTGCTTGAACGCCGCGACCTCCGGCCCGTCGAGCCGGCACATGATCTCGGGATTGGTGTCCATCGAGAGGCCGTGCAGCGAATATTCGGGGAAGACCACCAGATCCATGGTGGAGAGATTGCGGCGGGCCTTGCCGACCATCCAGACGATGCGCTCGGTCTGCTTCGCGAGATCAGCCCTGGTGACGACGTTCGGTAGCTG
The DNA here is from genome assembly GCF_016612535.1 of Bradyrhizobium diazoefficiens. NCBI lineage: Bacteria > Pseudomonadati > Pseudomonadota > Alphaproteobacteria > Hyphomicrobiales > Nitrobacteraceae > Bradyrhizobium > Bradyrhizobium diazoefficiens. The sequence continues at coordinate 107,302 of NZ_JAENXS010000007.1, read as the reverse complement.
CAACTGCACGAGCCCGATGACCACGCCATTAGGAGATTTGTTCAGTCCACCTAGCCCGTTCATGACCAGCTCCCTCGTCGGCTTCCCTGCCGTCCTCGCTGCGCGCGAGTTCGTCGTTGGAAAACAAATCCGATTTCGGGAGACAGCAAAAGATTATTTTTCAGGCGATCGCGCAATCACGCGGCAGCATCACGCCGCGACGTCGAGAAGCCGGCAGGATCCGCGCACCAGCACCTTGCGCCCGGCCGGCGTCATCGCAGGCGTACCGTCGTTCACAACGACAAGGCCGAGCTCGATAAGACCTTCGAGGAGATAAGCCTTCGAGAGGCGACCGTTCGACACCGGGTTGCGAAGCGCACGCAGCGCTTCCCACTGGTCCGGCGAGAGATCGAAGTCGACGTCGTTGCTCATATTGCCTCAAGCGATAGTTCTGTCCGCGCGCCCCTGTTAGCGGCGCTGCATGAAGACCATGCGACGACAATGAGTCGGGAATTCGGTGAGCTGTTTAGAACGTCTCTTCACGAATTGCCGCACCGCGTTGCGCCACAAGAGTTAAGATCCCTCGGATGCGAATATCGTCCCGATCACCGATCACTAATTGATGATTTTCATTTGATGTTGCGCCGCGAAGGACGCAGTGCACGGGAACCGCTGCTGTCCCATTCTGTGTCGCGATATGCACAGAAATTGTGAGACGTAAGGTATCGGATTCTGTTAGGCTGATCCTCGGGAATGGCTCCACACACAGGAGTGTGAGTGCATGAACAGGCTGGTCGAAATTCGCAATCAGGAATTTCTATGCCGCGAGCGCGCTGCGCTCGATTCCGAGCGCCGAGTGTTCTGGCTGGCGCAAGCCCAGGAATGGGAAGAGCGTGCGCTCGACGAAATCGCCTATCACTTCCGGGAGTGCAATGTCGCCAGGACGAGTTCGTCAAGGCTGAGCTGAACGCCGCCTGACGCGATTGCGCCCGCGATCTACTGGTATGTCGCCACGATGTCGGAGACCGCCCGCTCGAGCTGCTGCGCGGTGGCGCATTGGCGCACGACCGTGCAAAAGGTCGCGTAACGCGGCATCTCGGAATCGCCAAAGCCCCAGGCGAGGCGTCCCTCGGGATTGAGCCAGACCAGCCGCTTCGAGCGTTCCGAGACGCGGCGCAGGATGTCGGCGCGCGGATCGAGATTGTTGCTGCGGGCGTCACCGAGCACGATCACTGTGGTCTGTGGCGTCAGCGTTCTCATGAAGTCCTTCTCGAAATCGACCAGCGAAGAACCGTAGTCTGACGATCCGAAGCCAACCTTGGACATGATCTCCGCCATCGCTTCTTCCGGCGACTTCTTTTCCAGGATGTCGCTGACCTCGATCAGGTGCGACGAGAATGCAAAGGAGCGGACGTCGTCCACGACCTCATGCAGCGAGTGGATCAGGAGCAGGAAGAAATCCGAGACCTGCGCGACAGAGCCGGAGACGTCGCACAGTGCCACGATCTTCGGCCGGTCGCGGTGCTTGCGCTTCCATGCGGTGAGAAACGGGATGCCGCCCCAGGCGGCGTTGCGGCGCAGCGTGCGGCGAACGTCGAGATGGCCCCGCCGCTGGCGCTTGCGAGGCTTCGAATAGCGCTCGCGCAGGCGGCGCGCGATCTGGCGGATGAGCGCCCGCATCTCCGCGACCTGGCGCCGCTCGATACGGGCAAGGGGGGCATTGCGCAGGATTTCGTTACGGAGGTTTTCGGCCTCTTCACGGGCATAGAGCGCAAGTCCCTGCGAGACCGTGTCGCGCACCGCTTCGCGCAAGGCATCGAGCGCAGCGCGCAGGCGTTCGGCCAACGCGGGATTGGTCGCGGTCAGTTCGTCGAGATCGTCGCGCAGGCGCTGAAGGCCCATGGCGTCGAGGATGCGGCTGGAGAAGATGCCGCGCTGCGTGGAGTAGCGGATGTCGGACAGGGAGGCTGCACCGGAGGCGCTGGCGATGGCGGCTGAGATCGCATTGCGATCCTGTGACAGCAGCATCTGCGCGAGGGGTCCCAATTCTTCGGGAGGCTGACCTTCGCCCGCGTCACTGGTTGCGTCGGATGAGGCAGACTGATCCTGGTCCTCCGAGGTGTCGTCGTTATTGGCCTCAGGCTGATCCTGCCGCGGTTCGGGCTGGCTGAAGAACAGATCAAAGCAGTCGCCGAGCGCGAGCTTCTCGTCCTGCGACTTGGCGAGCGTCAGCAGCAGCGCGTCGCGCAGGATCGCGCGGTCGGTGACGCCGACCTGCGCGACGGCGCGCATCGCATCGATGCTTTCGGCAGGCGAGACATGGACGCCCGCGCCCCGCGCCGCCCGAAAGAAACGATGGAGGTTCTCGCGCATCGGGCGTCAACCGAAGACGTTGGATCGTGCTGCCTTGGCAATGAACGTCGTGATTTGGGGCGACGCGGCCTCGATGTCGGCTTCGTATTTCAGGAGCACGTTGAGCGTGTCCTTCACGATCTCGGTATCGAGCTCGGTCGCCTGCAAGAGTACCAGCACGCGCGCCCAGTCGATGGTCTCGCTGACCGAGGGCAGCTTCTTCAGGTCCAGCGAGCGGATCTCGTGGATGAAGCCGACCATCTGCCGGCGCAGTGTCTGGGAGATGCCGGGCACGCGGCTCTCCACGATGCGCTCCTCCAGCCGCTGTTCAGGGAAGCCGATATGCAGATGCAGGCAGCGCCGCTTCAGGGCATCGCCGAGATCGCGCTCGCTGTTGGAGGTGAGGATCACCGTCGGCGGCGTGATCGCCGAGACGGTACCGAGTTCGGGGATCGTAACCTGGAAGTCGGACAGGATTTCCAGCAGCAGTGATTCGAACTCCGCGTCCGACTTGTCGATCTCGTCGATCAGCAGCACGCAGCCGCCCGGCTGCTCCAGCGCCTGCAGCAGCGGCCGCGGCTCGACGAATTCCTTGGAGAAAAACACGTCGCCGAAATCATGGAGCTGGCCAAGCGCTTCGTGCAGCGTCTGCGCGCCGCCGAGGACTTCGCCGAGCTTGTCCTTGAGGATCTGGGTGTAGAGAAGCTGCTTGGCGTATTTCCACTCGTAGAGCGCCTTGGCCTCATCAAGGCCTTCATAGCATTGCAGGCGGATCATCTTCTTGCCGCTCCAGGCGGCAATCGCCTTGGCAAGCTCGGTCTTGCCGACGCCTGCAGGCCCCTCGACCAGGATCGGCTTCTCGATCTGTTGCGAGAGATAGACGGCGGTCGCGATCTGCCGGCTCGCGATATAGCCCTGCGCGGCGAGGCCGCTCTCCACTGCCTCGATCGAGGTCGAGGCCTTCTGTTCAGCCACGAAAGGGCGCTCCCAAAGGTCTTGCTTGAGGCTTGTTCTGCCTGCGTTCCCGGCAAAGAACAAGCCTCGTTTGGGACGGGCCTGATCCGCGCTGACGGCCGCTTTTTCCGTTCAGCGCAAATACTTAAGCGATGGTCGATCGTGCGGTCAGTGCCGCAACAGTTCGCCCTTGCGGATGGTCTGTCTGACCTCGGCGCCGCAATCCGCGCATTCATAAACGAAGTCGATCTTGGCAAGGCTCCAGTGCGGTTCGACCTCGCGCACATACATCGGCAGAAACCCCATGCAGGTGGGGCAAATCACAGGCGCGATTTCGATATCCTGATGATGCTGGACGTATGCAGGCATCTCGGCTCTCCTTCCCAGGCGACCACCAAACCCCGCGGAAAGGCTCCTGCCGGTCGCCGCAAAGGGGGCATCAACTCTTTCGAACAGAGGCGGAACGGCGAGGGTTTGTCGTTCGCTGTGACATTCTTGTTACGTCTCTCTACTGTAACGGACAGACCAAAGGCTTATTTCGCAGGCCGATCCGCTTTCTCGGACCATCAACGCAACGATAAGGGAGCAACGCCCATGACCCATGACATGACCCATGCCATTCGTTTTCACAAGACCGGCGGCCCAGAAGTCCTGGTTTGGGAGGAGGTCAACGTAGGCAAGCCCGGGCAGGGTGAGGCGCGTATCCGGCACACTGCCGTCGGTCTCAACTTCGTCGACATCTACAACCGCTCGGGTGTGTATCCGGCACAATTGCCGAGTGGACTCGGCAGCGAGGCCGCGGGCGTTGTCGAGGAGGTTGGGCCAGGCGTCACCGATCTGAAACCCGGCGATCGCGTCGCATACGGCGCTTCACCGCTCGGCGCCTATTCCGAGGCGCGGCTGATTCCTGCCGACCGGCTGTTGAAGCTGCCTGACGGCGTCGACGACAAGACCGCGGCCGCGATGATGCTCAAGGGGCTCACTACGCAATACCTGATCCGTCAGACCTATCGGGTGAAAGCCGGCGACACCATCCTGCTCCATGCCGCGGCCGGCGGCGTTGGTCTGATTTTGAGCCAGTGGGCAAAACATCTCGGCGCGACCGTGATCGGCACCGTCAGCACCGACGACAAGGCGAAGCTTGCCAAGGCACATGGCTGCGATCATGTCATCGTCTATTCGCGCGAGGATTTCGTGAAGCGCGTCGACGAGATCACGGGCGGCAAGAAGGTGCCGGTGGTCTATGATTCCGTCGGCAAGGACACGTTCCTGAAGTCGCTGGATTGCCTTGCGCCGCTCGGCGTCGCCGCGCTGTTCGGCGCGTCTTCAGGCGCGGTTGAGCCGCTCAATCTGGGCCTGCTCGCGCAGAAGGGCTCACTCTACGTGACCCGTCCCACGCTGTTCACCTACGCCGCCAAGCGCGAGAGCCTGGTCGCGATGGCGGGCGAGCTGTTCGACGTCGTCAAATCTGGTGCGGTCAAGATCGAGGTGAACCAGACCTATGCGCTGAAGGACGCTGCCAAGGCGCATGCCGATCTCGCCGCGCGCAAAACCACGGGATCGACCGTTCTCACGGTGTGATCACCCGGCCAGACTGTGACGCGGGCCATCCAGGCCTGCGTCAGGTCCGCTCGTGCTTGCGCAGGTCGCGGGCGTGATCGAGACGGATCGCCTGGAGATCGACGTCTTCGGGCGGGATCTGGGGAAGGGCGGCCTCGGCCAGGATGGCCTCGGTCACGTCCTCGACCGAATCCTCTGCGATTTCATGGATGAACGAGATGTTCTGGTATTCGCCGGAGGTGACGCGGGAGATGACCTCGCGCCTTGTGATCTCGGGGTCGACGATGGCCTCGCGACCGCGCCGCCCATAATCGATCATCACGACGAAATACTGCATGGAACGATCCTGCCGCGCCCCCAGTGGCTGGGTGCGCGGCAGAGTATTTCCGAAAAACGGAATTAAGTCAAGGTCGATTTCCAAAAATCGGAAATCGGCGTCTACTTGCCCTTCTTGCGGGGGCGCGCCGACTTGGCGCGCAACCGCTCGAGCTGCCCCTTGGGCATGGAGATGCAGATCTCCCCGACCCAATCGAGCTTGACGCCGACGATCGGCTTGGCGTTGAAGCTGGTGAGATTGACGACGGAGGGAGATTTTCCCCGCTCGATGGTCTTCAAATAGCGCTCGCCGGTCTTGAGCCGCACCACGGCTTCCTCGCCGTAGAAGCTCGATAGGGGGTGGCGCTGGTCCTTGTAGACCACGATCACGTCGCCGCTCTGGTATTTGGGCAGCATCGAATCGCCGACGATCTCGAAGGCGACGGTCTCTTCCATGATCGGGAAGGGCAGTGCGATATCGCCGAGCCCCTCCGGAGGGACCTGTTCATAGTCCGGCTCAATCACGGCGCCGGCGCCGACCCGGCCCATGATCGGCGCAAGATTGAGCTCGAGATATTCCATGATCGGAACAATTTCCGAGGCCTTCACCAGACGTTCGCCGCCAAGGATTTCCGACACCGCGCCCGGGCGCACGCCCATGGCCGCGGCCAGGCCGCCTTTGCTCTTGCCTGTCTTTTCCAGGCCCCGCTCGATCATTGCAACATCCAACATGGTGATTCCTTCGATTGCCCATCGTCTTGTCTCTTGTAATCCGAAATTCGGAATTGATGCAATTATGAATATCAGAAATCCGGCTTGACTTTCTCTTCGGAATACCGGAATGTGTGCCCCGTCTCCGGATCATGGGAGGCGCATCACAGGACAGCAGCATGGAACCGGGCCATTGGTCGTCGGAGCATTCCGACGTGCTTCGCGATTATTTTCTCAAAGGAATGTCTTACGCGGAGATCGGAAGGGAGATTAATGCAAGGTTTGGAACGGCTTACACACGCAATGCGGTGATCGGCCGCGCCAAGCGGCTCGGGCTCGCCGCGCCCGAACGCCTGACCAGCCCATCAATCGTGCCGTCCTTGCCGGGCGAGCCCTGTCCGCCCTCGCCGCGTCGTGCCGCGGTACCCGGCCTGAACCTGCCGCCGCAGTCGGCCCTGAAACCGGCCAATCCGGTCAAATTGCGCTGCGTCGGTGTCCGGCCGCGCCTGATCACGCTGGTCGAGCTCGAGCGAGGCGATTGCCGCTATCCCTATGGCGGTGACAGGGAGGGGGAGGAGATCAACTTCTGCGGCCACCCGCGTCAGCCCGGTTCGAGCTATTGCGCGCCGCATGCGCACCTGACCCGCGGTCCCGGAGCAGCCTCCAGCCGTACCGCCGGTGCCGCCGTGCTGAGGCTGGTCTCCGCGGCCTGACCAGCGTCCCTTCTCATGTCAGTTTGCAAGGAGTCTCCGAGTGGCACGTGCCAGACGCAACATGTCCTACAAATTGGCCGGACTTCACGACCGGCGATCGCGCGATCTGCCGTTCAATGCCGAATTGGCGGAGGTCGAGGTCGATAATCCCCTGGCGCTCGATCTCGACGAGAAGATCGTGGCCATGCGGTCGATTCGCAACGACCCGCTCGGCCGGCTGCACGCCCACCACCAGATTGACGAGGCGCAATATCGGGGTGGCCGCGCCTACCAGAGCGACTGGGAGAGAGCGGAGCGCGGCCCTCAGGCCGTGGATCCGACCCGCGAATATGTCGACGGCACCGGCTCCCGTGAGCCCGTGACCGAGAGCCAGCGCCAGGCAGTGCTGCGGCTGAACCGGGTCGAACGCGAGCTTGGCACCGACGGCGCCGCGCTGGTGCATGACGTGCTGGTGCTCGGCCTGACCATGGACCAGATCGGGCTGCGACGCGCCGTCCGCACCCAGCGCTGGAACGACTATTTCGCGCGGCGCTTTCGCGAATGCCTCGACCGGCTGGCGCTGATCTACGGCTTTGCGATGGATGCGTCGGCTCGACGCCGCTGAACGAGGCGGCCGGCGGCTTTCGCCGCCGGCACGCCCTCCGTCTCTCGTCAGGGATGCGGCATGATCTGGTAGGGCGTGGTGTAGGGCTCGACGCGGAGCGAGGCGTTGGCCAGGAGCCCGATCTTCGCGGTTGGCGCCTGCTGCAGTTCGCCATTTTGACCGCGGTGCACGTTGTATTGCCAAACGGTGAGATCGCCCTTTTGCGCCAGGGCGTGCGCGACCGCGCTGGCGTCATTGCCGCCGAGAGCCTGGAGCTCGTCTGGCGACAATCCGATGACGATCTCGTCCTTGACGGTGACGATCTTGAACAGGTTCATCTTGGTCTCCTGCGCCCATGCGCCTTGGATCGAGAGTGTGAAAAGCGCAACCGCGGCGCTCCTGATGAGATCGCAGCGAGAAAGCATGCCATCATCCTTTGCTGAGGTGCGCCCGAATCAAACCAGTCCATCAGCCATGGCGCCCGTGGTCTGCGTGGCCGTTTCGCAACCGCTTGGTCGCACGATCTTGAACGGCGGTTCATGCGGCGAGAAATGTTGGCAATGGTGAACCGTGATGCGGAGAGGCGATCAAGGGGAGTCGTCGCATGAAATTCACCAGCACTATTGGTCTCGTCGCATCGCTCGGCATGATCGGCCCCGCCGTGGCCGCAGATGCCTTCTATGTTGGAAGCTGGACATTGACGGCGGCCGTGGTGGCGCCATGGGCCGATCTGCACCGCAAGCCCGACGATGCCGAGCGCGCGCGGCTGATGGGAAAGACAGTGGTTCTGAGGTCCAGGGAGATCACCGGCCCGCGTCCGTTTGCCTGCGCGAAGCCGCAATACAAGGTGACGGACTATGGTCCCGACATGCTCTTCCAAGGCGCATTCGAGGAGATGCAGCGTACCGACAGCAAGGCCGATCCGAAAGCGTTGGCCGCTTCGCTCGGCTTCGCCGGGTCCCGCATCAGGACGCTGGAGACCGGCTGCGAGATCGACGTTCATTTCGTGGACGATGCAACCGCCGAAATCGGACTCAACGATTACGTGTATACGCTGAAGAAGCGGTAGTCCGCGGTTGCCAATTTCCGATCATGCCGGAAACAAGCTGTAACCCAAGTCCAATTGACAGCAATCGGGGCTGTATGGTCACTGATGACGCTTCTTGACGCAGGTGGGTGACGGCGGCGCGTATTCCTGTTATCCGGAATTGCCGTGGCGTGATGCCGACGAAGCATCGCTAAGTCTCACGGTCGGGCTTGCCCGAAGGGTTGTTCCTTGCCATAGTTGCAACCTCTCGGGTCGGACCGAGTCTGTCCTGATATGCAGCGGCGTGCCGACTGCTGGGGGTGCCCGACCCTAAGTTCGTCGTCGTCATGGCGTTCGGTGACGGCAATCCGGTTCTCGATCGGGCCTCCTGATGTCCGACCTCGAAGCGCCGATCCTGTCATAGGTGCGAGATGAAAAACCTCAATTTCGCGGCTGAACTGCACCTCAAACTCGGCGCACCCGCGACGGGTACCGTCGAGAGTCTCCGTCTGCTGCGCGCCTTTCTCAAGCTCGCCCCCCGGCAGCGCTTTGAGGTCATCAAGCTCGTCGAAGATCTCGTCACCGACGAAACCATCCCCGAACATCCCTTGTCTTGAGCCCGGCTGCGCACGACATTACGCTTTGTCCATCTTTCGGGTCGGAGGCAGACTGTCAGGTTGCGGCCGTTGCCGTCGCCTGGCCGCTGGAAGGCGATGTGACAAATGTGGTAATCAGTAAGGAAAAGGGGAGGAGTGCGACCATGATCGAACCGAAGCTCGAAGTTCCGGCTGAACTGCGCGACTTGGCCGAGAAGACGATCGACCAGGCCGAGAAGGCGTTCGGCATGTTTTTCGATGCTGCCACCAAGTCGATGTCGGCAGTCCCGGGGGCTGGCGCGGATGTATCCAAGCAGGCGCTCGCCTTCACCGAGCAGAACATGAAGGCGGCGTTCGAGCATGCACGCAAGCTGGTTCACGCAACCGACGTTCAGGAGGCGATGCGGATCCAGTCCGAATTCCTGCGCAGCCAGTTCACCAATGCAGGCGATCACATGCGCCAGATGACCGGCAACTTCATGCAGCCCGGCAAGGACAAGTCCTGATCATACAAGGCCCCGTCGTCTGCTTACAAATTGATCTTGCGCAGCGTCGAGATGCGCATTTCAATTTCGATGCAGGTCCATGATGGGCCACCGGATGAAAATCATCCGCCGTCCATCATCCTTTCTGCTGATCCCTGTCGGTTCATCCGGCAGGGATTTGCATTTTCAGCGCTTGGCGCAACCGAGCAGTCCGCTATTGGCGTAGCGATCCGATGTAAGCGGCCAAGTCGGCGGCTTCGATCCGGCTCAAGGGAAAGTTTGGCATCTTCGGATGCGGATCGAGGAGGAAGAAGGCGAGTCTCGGCGCGCTGAAATCAGGCCTGCGCGCGACCGACGGATGCGAAGGAGGGGACGTCGGCGCTGGCCTGAGTCTGAGCGCTCGTCACGACATGGCAGCTCGCGCACCAGCGCCGGGCGAGATCGGCGCCGTGATCGGCGTCAGCCGCGAAAGCAGCTGATGCATTGAGGCCCGAGACTGTCGCGAGCAGAAGCCAAATTCGTCCCACAATTGCGCGCATCGGATGACCTGCATGAATTCGCTTGCGGACAGTATGCTCAGCCGCAGCACGATCCCGGAAATTGCGAGAGGTCGATGCGGGCGATGATCGACCGCAGCAGCTTACGGGCCCAACGATAGAAATGGCGCAGCAGCACGGGCATCCTCGCCCGGGGCAGGCCACGGCGCTCCGTATCAAGGCTCTCGGTATCAAGCCTTTTCAAATCAAGGCTATCGGTAACGTGGAACACGTGGCTCTCCGATGCTGTACGGCCGTTTTATCGTGGCCGGCATGGAGACGCGTTGATCTGCCGCAAGGCGTCCGGGCTAGTAGTCGCCGGGGTTCATGATCATCGGATTGGTCGTATCGGCCGCCGTGAGTGCGCTGCTGGCGCTGTCGCGCAGGAAGCGGTCAAGGGTCGCCTGGATCTTCTCCTTGACCGAGTCGGGTCCGCGATCGCTCAACTCGGTGTGCTGCGCACCGGTATGGATGATGTCGATACCGCGCGCCTTGGCCTCTTCCGGCGTCGGCAGCACGCCAGGGTCGGTCACGAAATGCGGATCCTTCGAGCGGAACGACAGGATCTTCATGCGGTCGTTGAGGACGAAGGGTACCCTGAGATTGTCGAGCGTGATCACCTTCGACACGAGCTCGGGATGCTGCTTGGCGACATACATGGAGACGTCGCCGCCGTTGGAATGACCGACCAGCGTGATGTGATCGTAGTCGGCATTCTCCTGCCGCCCCTTCAACGTGTTCAGCACGAAGAGGATGTTGGCCTCGCAACGCATATAGACCCCGCGGCGGCCGACATATTGCTGGCCGACATGGGTCATCAGGGGCGGATCGCTGGGCAGATCCTGCTGGATGCTGGCGACGAGATAACCGCGCGCCGCAAGCACATTGGCGAGGAAGGAATACTCGGTGGCCTTGACCGTATTGCCATTGCTGATGATGGCGACCGGAAGCTTCCAGAGGCCGAGATTGGCCTTGGTCTCGTAGTCGCGCCGCACCGCGATGTCGACCGAGATCGGCCGCTGACGCGCGGTGTCGAACAAGGACAGCATCTCGTGACGGATCGCGAATTTGCTGACGACGATGTACTGGCCCGCGCTGAGGACGCAGAGAAAAGCCAGAATTGCAAACACCCTTTTCATGGTTCCGTCTCAATCACTTTTGACTGAACATGGCGATCGAAAACGCCCAGATCGAGCGATCGTGAGCACGTTCTGGGATTAAATTTAGGCAAGTCTGCGAGGAAGGTCGCAAAAAGGGGCCACGACGGGCTTCAGCGTCATGCTGGAACCGCTAGAGGCAGTTCGCCCTGCCGCGTTCCGGACAGAGCCGGAAGGCGCTTGAGAGGGTGAACAGGAAGCGCGGGCTGCGGCGCTCGTTGTCCGGCGCCCGGTAGCTCAGCGGCACAGCGACGCCGAAAGCGGCCTGGAGATCGTCCCACAGGAAGAACCGTACCCCTACGCCGGCCGACGTCAGCGCCAAACCGTCGCTCAGCCGATACCCGTCGTTCCAGACTGCGCCGGCGTCGCTGAAGGCGTAGAGCTGGTAGCCGCTCCAGTAACGGAAATTGAGCTTCTGGTCGAAGCGCAGCTCGAGCGAGCCGGCCAGACCATTGTCCCCGCTGATCTCGGCCGCACCATAGCCGCGGCCGAAGGTTGCGCCGCCGAGGTAGAATTGCTGCGAGGTGAACAGGGGCCGTGACGCGGTCTGGCTCGCCGCGGACAGCTTGAGCGACCACGCATCGTTGAGGCTCTGGTAGCGCGTGAACCAGAAATTCAACACCGAGAAATTCGAGGACGCGCCATCACGCGACAACAGATCGTCGTCGAAATGCGAGGCGCCGAACACGTCGAGGCCCTGGCGATAAGTCAGTGTTGCGTAGTTGGTGCCGCCGAAGGGATCCTGAAGGCGGTAGTCGGCGGTGAGGCTCGCGGTCCTGATGTGGTCGTTGTACCAGGGGCCGTAGAGATCATGCTCGGACACGTTGCTGAAGGTCGTGGCCGCAGTCAGAGCCAGCGTGGATGATTGCGATTGGAGCGGGACGATGCCGGCGCGCAGCTCGAACGCCTCGGTCGTGGTGATGTCGCTGTCGAGGCGGCGGGCATCGCCCGGCCGGACCGCGCTGTAGAGGACGGATCCGCCAAGGCGCACGCCGTCGACGCCAACCGGCGCGTCATAGGACAGCCGCGCGAAGCCGAGCTCGCGCGGGTCGTTGGCGATGGTCGACAGGTTGACAGCGAGCGTGTCGCCGGGCGTGAGATAGGAGTTGAAGGCGCCGGTCGCATAGGTCTGCCACGGGCCGACCGACGACGAGCCGAGATTGTCCATACCGAACGAGGTGAAGACGTGCCAGGTCTTCATATAGACGATGAGGCGGAAGCGACCGGTCGTGCCGCCGATCTCCTCCAGCGCGGTATCGGTGATCCGAACACCCGGCCGGCCGTTGATGAGGTAGAGCTGGCGTTCGAGCGTCGCCAGGCGCGACGGCTGCTCGGCCAGGATCGGCCCGAGCATCGGTCTCACGCCGAACTGCTCGGCGACGTCGCCTTTCAGCTCAGCCTCTACGATCGCGCCTTCGATCACCTGGATGCGGACACGGCCATCGGCGATGTCCTGCGGCGGCACGATCGCCCGGCTCAGATGGAAGCCCTGAGCGCGGTACAGATCACTGATTGCGCCGGCAATCGCAGCGAGATCGGCCTGCGAGACTTGCTTGCCGAGATAGGTCTGGGAGACCGCGGCGATGCGATCGTGCGGGATGGCGTGGGCACCGCTGACGTTGATGCCGCGCAGCACGAATTGCGGCCTGGTATCTCCGCCGGTATTTGGCTGACCGACCGAGGGTAGCTTCACCGGAGGCCGCTTCAGAGATTCCTGCTCGGTTTGGTTTTCAAAATATTTCTCCGTCTGACGAGGATCGAACCCCGGCTGGTTCGCCTGTTGCGCGAGCGCAGACGGAATTCCCGCAAACGTTGGTCCCAGCAGCACGAGCGCGGCAGCGAGATACCATCCGGCGGGGCGAGGCGGGGGCCTTTCTCCGTAGTTTGACGGAGAAATCTCCAGATACCGGTAAGGATTCAGTAGCCGCATGATTTTTCATAGTTTTTTATGGTCAACGATTGGTTAATGCGGCCGCCGGACTCCCGGGTCTCCGCTAAGTCAATTTTGAATGATTTCGGATACGCATCAGGCTCGCAGTAACTCACGCTGAGGGTCGTCATGCTTGTCCGAATTGGAATGCGGTGCGCCTTGATGGCAGCGCTGATCCTGGGAACGGCCTCCGGTGCGTCTGCTGCGGATGACGGCGTCTGGTCGGTCAGCAAGTCATCGGGCGAGGTGTGGCTCGCAACCAGCGGTGCCCAGCAGGTGTCGTTGAATCAGGAAGAGACGCTGAAGCCGGGCGACACCATTCGCACCGGACGCAACGGGCGCGTGCTGCTCGTTCGTGGCGAGGAGACGATTTTGATCTCGCCCAACTCGGTGGTCGGCGTGCCAACCGAGAAGATGGAGGGACTGTCGACGACCATCATCCAGCAGGCAGGTTCGATCCTGCTCGAGGTCGAGAAGCGCAACGTCAAGCATTTCGAGGTCGAAACGCCGTATCTCGCCGCCGTGGTCAAGGGAACGCATTTCAGCGTCACGGTTGACGCAGGCAGCACCAAGGTTGGCGTGCTCCGCGGCCAGGTTGAAGTTTCCGATTTCAGGACGGGCCAGATTGCCCAAGTGATGCCGGGACAGGTGGCTACCGCGTTCGAGCACGGCAAGCCCGGTCTCAGCCTGAGCGGCTCCGGTACGCTCAATCCGATCGAGCAAGGCAAGCCGCGCGCCTCGACGATCGAGCGCGTCCCGGTGCCAAAGGCGGGATTGTCGGCGCCGCGCAATACGGCGAGCGGCCATGCGATCCACGCGCTTGGTCCGATCGACAAGGGGAGCAAGACGGCCGGGGCGTCGACGCAATCGCACCAGGCAAGCGGAGTTCATGCGCCCAAGGCCGGAATGGTGCACCTCTCGACCTCGCTCGGCGAGGTCAAGCTGAACTTCCACAAAGTCACGCACGGGCTTGCCCACGATGCCGTCGCACCGGGGCGCGTGCGTAATGCGAACGCCAGCACCGACAAAACAGTGTGGAGCGATAGCAAGAGCACGACGACTACTGCCACCAACAGCTCCGCCGTAACAGCAGTCACGGTGAGCGGCAGTGGATCTGCGGCCAGCGCCTCATCGACGTCATCAAGTGTAACGAGCACCGCCGCGACCACGGCTGGGTCGGCCAGCGATAATTCTGGCGGGAATAAAGGTAACAACGGCAATAACGGTAATAGCGGCAATAACGGAAATGACAACAGCGGCGCCACCGGCAACGGTAATGGCGGCAATAGCGGCAACAACGGCAATCATTACGGTTGGTCCAAGCATCATTAGAACCGTGCCGTCGTTATATGGGGGAGCACCGGGGGGCAAGCGCCCCCGGTGCGGGGGAGCAAGGTGAAACGCTATCGGCCACATATCCTTGTCGTGATCGCGCTGGCGGTCGTGCTGTCCACGGGATGGGATGGTGCGCTTCGCCACGCACTCACCGATCTGCGCTTCGCCTGGCAATCGCGTTCCGCCACCGGCAACGTCGTCGTCGTGGCTATCGACGCCCCGTCGATTGATCAGATCGGAGTGTGGCCCTGGCCGCGTAGCCTGCACGCTGACCTCCTGCACAGGCTCGAGGCCGCCGGCGCGCAGGATGTGGCGTTCGACATCGATTTCAGTACGCCGTCGGATCCGGCTTCCGACGCGGCCTTCCTCAAGGCCCTTCGAGAGGTCGGCGGCTCGACCATCCTGCCGTCATTCAAGCAGCCGACGCCGAATGGCGGCGCGGCTCATATCAATCGTCCTCTGAAGCCCTTCAGCAACCAGTCGTGGCCGGCCGTCGTCAATGTCGCAGTCGAATCCGATGGTCTGGTCCGCCGCTACCCCGTCGGGGAGAAGCTCGGCGATGCGCAGGTGCAGTCGATGGCCGTTGTGCTGGCCGGGCAGAACGCCAATCGGCGGCCGCCCTTCCTGATCGACTTCAGCATTCAGGCGGCGTCCATCCCGAGCGTCTCCTATGTCGACGTGCTGCGGGGAAATACTGCGGCGCTCGACAAACTGAGAGACAAGAAGGTCATCGTCGGGGCTACGGCGCTCGAACTGGGCGATCGGTTCAGTGTTCCGAATGGCCGTATCGTTGCAGGGCCCGTCCTCCAGGCGTTGGCGGCAGAATCGGTCCTTCAGAACCGGATGCTGCGCTGGACGTCCAATGTCGGCATGATCGCCGGCCTCGGCGTGCTCTGCCTGCTGATGGTCTATTCATGGCGCCGTGTCGCACCTGGCGTCCGCGTCGCGATCCTGGTCGCAGCCGGAGCAGGCATCGAACTGACGGCGGTCCTCGTGCAGCAACGTTGGCCGGTGGTCATCGATACCTCGCTATTCCATATTGCGATTGTCGCCTATCTGACGGCGGTCGCGCTGGACGAGATCGATTTCCGCAGTCTCCTGGGGCGTATCGCTGAAAGCCGCTTTCACCGCATCGCGATGTCGCTCGGCGATGGTCTGGTCTGTACCGACGAAGATCATCGGATCACGGTCTGGAATCCCGGCGCCAGCGCGATCTTTGGCTACATGCCGACCGAGATGATCGGTCGCCCGTTTGAAACGCTTTGCGCGATTCCGGTGGAAGCCGGCGCAAAGACCTTCGCCATCCGCGATGCTGCACGCCAGGCGCTGCTGGTCCCCGGCGGGGCCGTCGTCGTCGAGTTCGAGGGCCGGCGCAAGAACGGCGAGACATTTCCGGTCGAGGCGAGCTTCTCGGGCTGGCAGGGCACCGACGGCTTCCAATATGGCGCAATCCTGCGCGATATTTCGGTACGAAAGCGCGAGGCCGAACGCATCAGATATCTCGCCGAGCATGATGCGCTGACCGGTCTTGCTAACCGCAACACGCTGCATGCGGGTCTCGTCAGTCTGATCACCGCTGCAGAGCGGCGGTCCTCTGAGGTCGCGCTGCTCGTGCTGGGACTCGATGGCTTTCAGCAAATCAACGACATGCTCGGACATTCGGCCGGCGACCTCGTGCTGCGGGCGGTCGCTGGGCGCCTGCGGACCGAGACCGATGGCAAGGCGGTTGTCGCCCGGCTCAGCGGCGACGAGTTCGCGATTGCAGCTGACTGCGCTGAAGCAGGCGAGACGATTGCCGCGTTCGCAGAGCGTATCGCGCGCGGGTTCGAAGCGCCGCTGGTGACGGGCACGCGCCAGCACCGCGTCAGGATCAGCATCGGCGTCGCTATCTATCCGGAAGGTGGACAGAGCGCGGACGATCTCCTGAGCAACGGCCATCTTGCGTTGAGCCGCGCCAAGGCGACGCGGCGTGGCAGCCACGTGATTTTCGAGAGCGCGATCCGGCAGGAGCTGGAGAACCGGTTGACGCTGGAGATCGAACTGGCGCTTGCGGCCGATCGCGGCGAATTCGAGCTGTTCTATCAGCCCCAGGTCCGCCTGGTCGAAGGCAGCCTGGTCGGCGCCGAAGCGCTGATTCGCTGGCGGCACCCGGTCCGCGGCTATGTGTCGCCTGGAGAGTTCATGCCGGTGGTGAACACCTCGGCGCTGTCCGAGCGGATCGCGAGCTGGGTGATGGAGACCGCCTGCCGGCAGGCGCGCGCATGGGAACAGTCTGGTAACAGCGTGCGGGTCGCGATCAATCTGTCGCCGTCACAGCTCCACTCCGGCGATCTCGCTCATTCGGTGGCGGTGCTGCTCGCCGAGACCGGGCTTTCGCCGTCGCTGCTCGAGATCGAAGTCACCGAGGATATCCTGCTGCACGATGAGAGCCGGGTGCTCGACATCTTCAAGCGGATACAGCAGCTCGGCGTTCGCGTCCTGTTCGACGATTTCGGAACAGGCTATGCGAGCCTGAGCTATTTGAAGAAGTTTCCGCTCGACGGACTCAAGATTGACCGCTCGTTCGTGCTCGATCTGCTCGCGGATTCCGACGACGCTGCCATTGTCGGCTCGACCATCGGCCTCAGCAAGCAGCTTGGCCTGACAGTTGTCGCTGAAGGGATCGAGAATCGCGCCACCGCCGACTTCCTGGTCAGCATGGGCTGCGAGGAAGGGCAAGGCTATTTCTTCGGCCGCCCGATGCCTGCCGACGCGTTCGAGAAACAATTTTTGGCGGCTGA
Source organism: Bradyrhizobium diazoefficiens (assembly GCF_016612535.1). NCBI lineage: Bacteria > Pseudomonadati > Pseudomonadota > Alphaproteobacteria > Hyphomicrobiales > Nitrobacteraceae > Bradyrhizobium > Bradyrhizobium diazoefficiens. The sequence continues at coordinate 90,289 of NZ_JAENXS010000007.1, read as the reverse complement.
ACTCGAAGCTGTCAGCGCGGCCTGAACGCGCTCGCTTTGGTGTTAGCGCCGGCGCGCAACCGCCACGCCAAAGAGAAAAGCGACGAACAGACTGGCCAAGGGAGCCTCGCGCGTAATCGCCGCGACTGTCGAGAGCGGCCGTCCCGGCTTTCGCGCTTCGTTGATCGCGTAGGTGAGGCGATCGACGGCGGCACGCAGACCTCCGGCGACCTCGCCGATGGTGTGGGACACGTCGGTCGCTGCATCGATGGCGCGCTCGGCCATGCCGGGCTGAGGATTGGGCTGCGGTATGTCCGTGCTCAAGCTCGCGACCTCCGATTTGACAAAGAAACAGAGGCCGGCACCTTTGGCTATCCGCGCGTGCGCTCGTTTGGAACAGCGGGTCGAATGACCTTTGGCTATCCGCGACAGGCGCCGTTTTGAACGGCGGGTACCGGCCTTGCAGAGAAAATGCGGCGTGATGGAATTTGTTCCGGGGCACGCGGGCCCTTTGGCCACGAATCCCCGTGAAACGACGGATGCGAATCTCTGTTACGCTGGCACAGCCTTGCTGACCTCAGGAGATTGCCGTGACCGATCGAACCATCGCGGATCGAGCCCGGCGCATCGCGCTGTTGGGCGCGCCGATCGACATGGGCGCTTCGCAGCGCGGCACCTTGATGGGGCCCGCGGCGCTGCGGACCGCCGGGCTTGCAACACTGCTCGAAAGCCTGGATTTCGACGTGGTCGATTACGGCGATCTATCCGTGACCGAGGTCAGGGACCTCGCCGACGGGCCGCCGGAGAAGGCCAATCACTACCGCGAAATCCAGCGCTGGACGCGCGTGCTCAGCCGTCGCGGCTATGAGATCGCGCAAACGGGTGCCCTGCCGATCTTCCTCGGCGGCGATCACACGCTGTCGATGGGGTCGGTCAATGCGATGGCGCGGCATTGGCAGGAGCGCGGACGGGAGCTGTTCGTGCTCTGGCTCGATGCCCATGCCGACTACAACACGCCGGAGACGACGATCACAGCCAATATGCACGGCATGTCGGCGGCGTTCCTGTGCGGCGAGGCGGGCCTCGATGGTCTCCTGGGCGACGATCCGCGCGCCTCGATTGATCCAGACAAGCTCGACCTGTTCGGCGCGCGTTCGATCGACAGGCTCGAAAAGGAGCTGATGCGCGCACGCCGGATCAGGGTTGTCGACATGCGCCAGATCGACGAGTTCGGCGTCGCCGTGCTGATCCGCCGCGTCATCAAGCGCGTCAAGGCGAGCAACGGCGTCCTGCATGTCAGCTTCGACGTCGATTTTCTCGATCCTTGCGTCGCGCCGGGCGTCGGCACCACGGTGCCGGGCGGCGCGACCTATCGCGAGGCGCATCTGATCATGGAGCTGCTGCACGATTCCGGCGTTGTCGGATCCGTCGACATCGTCGAGCTCAATCCGTTCCTCGATGAGCGTGGCCGCACTGCACGCACCGCGGTTGAGCTGATTGGCAGCCTGTTCGGCCAACAGATCACCGATCGGCAGACGCCCAGCAATGCGATCGCGCCGGGTGAGTGACAGGCGAGCCGTTTGTGCGCTGCAAAGCATGGAACTGCTGTCGGCCCCGGTGGATTTAGATCGGCTCTGATCGAAATTGCCTGCTTTTGAAATGCAAGCGAATTGCAAATGCGCTCCGCGGAAGGTTTCATAGGGGCCGAGCTTTAGCCGAGGGGCCGCCATGAGCCGTACGATCGACATCCGCGACAAATCCGCGAGGACCACACGCCGCCGCTTCTTGCAAGGGGGCGGCGCCGTGGCAGGCAGTGTTGTCGTCGGCGCCGGTGCACCGGCCGCCGCGGAGACGGAAAATCTTCCACCGAACATTCCCAATTGGATGAAGGCGCCGGGTGATCCGATGGGAAGCCAACCCTACGGCACGCCGTCGCCGTTCGAGAAGGGCGTCGTCAAGAACATCTCGAAGAATCTCAAGCAGTACATTTCCGCCTCCGGCCGGACGCCGTTGCAGGAGCTCGACGGCATCATTACGCCGAACGGCTTGTTCTACGAGCGACATCATGGCGGTGTTCCGACAATCGACCCGGAGCAACACCGACTGATGCTCCACGGCCTCGTCGAGCATCCGTTGATCTTCACCATGGACGATCTGCGGCGCTTCCCGTCGGAGTCGCGCATCCATTTTCTCGAATGCTCGGGAAATCCCGGTTACACCAAGCCCTATGGCAAGACGGCCTCGGATCTCGTCGGTCTTCTGAGCTGCGCCGAATGGACGGGCGTCAGCCTGAAGCTGGTGCTCCAGGAGGCCGGACTGAAGCCGGAGGCCAAATGGGTGATCGCTGAAGGCGCCGACGCTGCCGCGCTGACCCGAAGCATTCCGATCGAGAAATGCCTCGAGGACGCCATGCTCGTCTACAGCCAGAACGGCGAGCGGCTTCGCCCGCAGCAGGGCTATCCGTTGCGGCTGCTGCTGCCGGGTTTCGAGGGCAATATGAATGTGAAGTGGTTGCGGCGCCTGCACGTGACGGCGGAGCCCGCTTACTCGCGCGAGGAGACCTCGAAATACACCGACCTCCTGCCGGACGGCACGGCGCGCGAGTTCTCCTTTTACATGGAGGCAAAGTCGATCATCACGCGTCCCTCAGGGGGCCAGCGCCTCGACGTACCCGGCTTCCACGAAATCACCGGCATCGCCTGGAGTGGCCACGGCAAGATCAAGCGTGTCGAAGTCTCCATCGATGACGGCAAGAACTGGCAGGAGGCACGGCTGCAGGAGCCGGTGCTGACACGTGCCCTCACGCGCTTCCGTTTGCCCTGGCAATGGGACGGCAAGCCGGCGGTGATCCAGAGCCGTGCGATCGACGAGACCGGCTATGTGCAGCCGACGCTCGCCGAGCTGCTCGCGGTGCGCGGCGAGAATTTTTTCTACCACAACAACGCGATCTGGCCCTGGCGCATCGCGGCTGACGGCGAGGTGACCAATGCGCTGGCGTGAGATCTGCGTCATTGCCTGCGCGATCGTGCTGTGCGCCTTCGCGACCGGCGCGCAAGCACAGGGCGCTTACGCCATTGGTCGGACGGCGACAGCTGCCGAGATCGCGGGCTGGAATATCGATGTCGGGCGCGATGGCAGCAATCTGCCTGCGGGAAGCGGATCAGTCAGTCATGGACGCGAGGTGTTCGCCCAGCAATGTGCGTCATGCCATGGCGACAAGGGCGAGGGCGGTGTCGGCGATCGTCTCGTCGGCGGTCAAGAAACGATCAGCACAGCGAAGCCGATACGCACTGTCGGCAGCTATTGGCCCTATGCGCCAACGTTGTTCGACTATGTCCGTCGCGCCATGCCGCAGAACGCGCCGCAGTCGCTGAGCAATGACGACGTATACGCGGTGTCGGCCTACATCCTGAACTTGAATGGACTGGTCGGAGCGGATGCGACGCTCGATGCCAAATCGCTCGCGGCGATCAAAATGCCGAACCGTGACAAGTTCGTCGGCGATGCTCGACCCGACGTAAAGTGAAGACCGCGAAATGGTCGAGTTCCCTGCATTGGCTCGGAACTTGCTTAAGTCGGGTGCGGAACTCGCGGGCCGCATTTGCATTAACCAGCGAGAGGAAAAATTGTGGGGTCTTTGGATGACAACTGGCCGCTTCGCAAACTCCATGTCCTCAGCACTTCGCCATCCCGGTGTGATCGCGTTGATTGTCGCCGGCGTGACGATTGCTGCGATGTTGATCGTCGATCACGGGCCGTGGAACCGCGCCAAAACGCAGCCGGCTCATGTCGCGATGTATGCAACGACGGGCGAGGCTGCCCATGCAGCAGGCGCCAAGGTACTTCCGACCGAACCAAAATCTCCGGTGGAGCCGGAGAGGCCGGGGCCAAAGATCTCCCCAACCATCAATCCGGTGACGCCGTAAGCGTCAGCTTTTGCGGCGGTAGTTGAGAAGGCCGCCCATGATGCGCAGTTCGGCGGCGCTGTCGTCGCTTTAGCCGATCGCGGACGAGCCGAGCAGGGCGAGCACGGCAAGCGCCATCAGCGCGGTGCCGAGCCATCCGAGTGCGACGAGCTGCGACCGGGCCCTGAAGCGCCCCATGATTGTCTGGTTCGAGACAATCATCATCATCACCATGATGGGGACGGCGACGATGCCGTTGAGCACGGCGCTCCACACCAGCATGTGGATCGCACTGATGCCGGTGAAGCCAAGTCCAAAGCCGATGATGGTTGCGGCGGCGATGATGGTGTAGAAGCCGACCGCCTTCTCCGGCCGTGCCTCCAACGTGGCCCGCCAGCCGAAGATCTCCGCGACGCCGTAAGCCGCCGAGCCCGCCAGCACCGGGATCGCCAGCAGGCCCGTGCCGATGATGCCGAGTGCGAACAGCGCGAAGGTGAAGTCGCCGGCGAGCGGCCGCAGCGCCTCGGCCGCTTCCGTCGCCGAATTGATGTTGGTGACGCCGTTGGCGTTCAGCACCGAGGCCGTGGTCAGGATGATGAAGAAGGCGATGCCGTTCGACAGCAGCATGCCGACGGTGGTGTCGGCCCTGATGCGCGCGATCTCGGGATCGCCGCCCTGTCGCGTCTCTTCGCGCAGCGGTCTGTCGCGCTTGCCCTGGTTCATCTCCTCGACCTCCTGTGAGGCCTGCCAGAAGAAGAGATAGGGACTGATGGTGGTGCCGAGCACGGCAACCACCATCATGAAATAATCGGCGTTGACGGTCGCCTTCGGCCACACGGTGGCGAGCAGCGCCGTGCTCCACGGGATCTTCACGGTGAAGGCGGTCGCGACATAGGCGAACAGCGAGAGCGTCATGAATTTCAGCACCGGCGCGTAGCGGCGATAGGGCAGGAAGACCTGGAGGATGGTCGAGCCGGCCGCGAAGATCAGCGCATGCTCGTGGTCGAGCCCGCCGATGACGAGCGAGAGCGCCTCGGCCATCGCCGCGATGTCGGCGGCGATGTTGAAGGTGTTGGCGGCCACGAGCAGCCCCACGAGCCCCAGCACCATCCAGCGCGGCGCGACCTCCATCACGTTGGCAGCCAGCCCCTTGCCGGTGACCCGGCCGATCTGCGCGCTCACGAGCTGAATCGCGATCATGAATGGTGTGGTCAGGAACACCGTCCAGAGCAGTCCATAGCCGAATTGCGCGCCAGCCTGCGAATAGGTGGCAATGCCCGACGGATCGTCGTCGGCCGCGCCCGTGATCAGGCCGGGTCCGAGCCGCTGCAGCAGCATCGAGCCGGATTTCGTCGGCGCGACGGAGCTGTCGTGCTTGGAGGGCCGGTGTTTCGATCGGTTCGACAGGGCACACCTTCCGGAATTGCGAATTCAAGGCCTAAGCCCGATCATAGCCGGAAAGTTCCACGGCCGGCCAGTGAGGCGCGACGTGTCGAGCGCGAGGCCCTTGCGACAAGCACGTTGAGATTGTAGGGAGCATCATGAGCCATGGCCTGACGCCCACCAAGGTCGACCTGCTCGCGGCGGATCAGCCGCCGCGCTGACGCGCGACGGGTATCTCCTGCTCCGCGGTGCTGTCCCTGCGGTCTGGTGCGATGCGCTGCGGGCCGCCTTCGATGCGGGCGCGGGGACCGGTGACCAATGGTCGGCGCCCTGCGGTGCTGGCTTGCGCCATGCGCTGGTCGATCTGGACCCAATCGTGCAGCGGACTTGTCGCCTGCCGCCGCTTCTGGCGGCGGCAGCGCACATGCTGGCCGGTCCGTTCCTTCTCGCCCAGGTCGAGGGCCGCGAGCCGCTCAAGGACGGCGGCCATCGACCCCTGCACCGCGATGGTCTAGGGAGCAACGCCGCCGCTGCTATGGTCTTTCTCGACGCTTACGGACCGGACAACGGCGCGACGCGCCTCGTTCCGCGCCATCTCGACGAGGGCCTTGTCGACCCGGACCTTGTCGGGTGGCATAGGTCACGAAGCCGGCCTCCTCATTTGAGACGGCCACGCTCGATCAGGTTGGCGCCAGCCAATTTGTCGGCCAGGAATTCGTGGAGATCGCCGACTTGCTGGCGCATGTCGTCTTCGGAGATGCCTTGGCCCTTTGCGCTCTCGACCAGTCGCCGTACCAGCTCGGCGACATCCTGCGATGCGCCTTGCGTGCCGAACTGCTCCGCAGCGTGTATGCTGTTTTCAACCCAGAAATCGATATAGTCCCGCACGTCGGACGGCATGATTGACCCCGCACCCCCGGGTCCAGCATAGCCGAAATATCGCACCTGCGAACCCTGTCTTCTTTGGCGCCGCCAATTGGAATGTCACGGTCTGCTCGCCGGGGCGGCGAACAACCCATGATCTGATCCAGGATGATCTGATCCAGGATGGTCCGATTTGGGATGGCCGGGCTTGGGAACGGCGGGCCGATGCACGGCGTTTCTCGCTTCAGCAAACGAGGAATGGTCCGATGGACAATCTGATGAAGCGCGAGCACCCCGACCGCAGCAAGATCAACATGCACGAGGCTTACGAGGTCAAATACTGGACCCACGCGCTCGGCATCTCTCGGGAAAAGCTGCAACAGGTTGTCGACAAGGTCGGCAATTCGGCCGCCGCCGTCCGCAAGGAGCTGGCGGCGCAACTGTGACGGGACGCGGTCCCTCTGCGAAGCCCGGCACAAGGCCCGCGCGCGCTTCGAAGAAGAGACTTCCAAACAACGGACCAAACAACAGACTTTCAGACAACAGACTTGCAACGACAGGAGGCATTGATGGGTCTGGAAGCAGTCTTCTTCATCGGTGCGCTGATCCTGCTCACGGCGCTGATCTACGGCGTGCTGCGCAACCGTGCCCGCGGCCGAACCGAGCGGCATGTTGCCGACAGCATCGTGCGCGAGCGATACAAGAACAACGAGACGTGAATCGTCCGGCGTTCGAATGAAGGTTCAGGTGCCGAATTTTTCAGCTTGTCGTCATCGCCGGTGGGAACGAGCAAGCCGCCGGACAGTTTTCCCGACAGGAGGAACCTATGAAAACAGCAGCATGGACTTTGGCGATTTTGTTGGCGATGCCGGCAGGCTATGCCTCGGCTCACGGCACGAGGCATCATCATCACGGCTGGCACAATTCCCTCAACATGATGCACGGCCCGGGCCGCACCGCGGCGCGCACCGACCCGAACGGCACGGCGGGTGGGCCGACCAGCGTCAGCGGCACCGGCCCGTCGAAGTTTGGCGGGCAGATTCCGGGAGCGAGCGGAGCGGCACGCCAGTAGGCTTTGAGCCTGCAACCCATTGGATGCATGCCCGGCGTCCGGAATGGACGGCGGGCATCCGGCGTCTTACTTGATGCTGACGAACATGCCCCAGGCAGCGGCGAGTGCCGCGCCGGTGAAGACGATCGTCGGGCTGTCGCAGAACGTGCCGCCATAGCTGCACACGTCCGACCCGAACTGGCCGAGCTCGTGATGGCTCGCGGAGTAGAACAGTCCTGAAAGTCCCAGCAATGCGGCGGCGACGTAGTACATCGCGCATGTCTCCTCAAGACGCGTGTGCCAGCATGGCGCGAACAGATTTCATTCCGCCGAATCCGCTTCGTTGCATTCGAATAAAGTTTGAGCCGTCGAACCTGCGCGCAATTGAACCTGCATCCGGTCCAGCCACACCAAATCAGGCAGGGAAATTGCCCTGCCTGCCGTGATCTTGCCGATGGGATAGCCGATATGGATAGCCGATGCGGCCCGGTCATTGCATCCCGACCCGGTGAACGGATTTTTGCATGAACCCCGCGCTTGATCTCCTCTATCGCCTCGCTGCGCTTGCGGTGTGCATCTACTGCGCCCGCAAGGCGTGGCTCGGCTTCGTCGAGGGAAAGATCATGTTCGTCAGCGATGACTGGCTGGACTGGTCGAGATGGTCGCGGCAGGTGTTTGACCGGGACACCATGCCGATCCGGTACTGGATGCAGATGGGCGGCACGGCCTTCGGGGCGGCTCTATGCCTCGTCGGTGCGATCATCGGGTGGCAGCCGAACAGCTGAGCATCCGCATCGCGAGGCAGGCGCGCCGCGCGCGGTGGTCTCGCCAGGTGCGGCCTGCACTGACGACGAAACAGGTTTGAAACAATCCTGAAACCAGATCGTCCTGAACGCCTTCGCCGTTGGGCCCGACCAAGGGAGCGAAAAGGAGACAATCATGATCCAGGTCGGCTCAAAGGAAGAAGTCGCGTTGCTGCTGGCGCTGTTCGGGACGCATGCCCAGCCGGTCAGGAGGCCCCAGCCGAAGTCGCAGCAAGGCTGAGTGCGAACCCATGCCGGGCTTGGCCGATTGCCTGAGCTTTCTGCGCTTGCTGATTGCCAGGGGAGATCCGAGAGGAGTCCCGCTGGCGACGAGCGCCATCGACGACTATCCGGCGATGGCGCCGGTCAGCGTGCGCAGCCGCGGCCTGCGCGTGCTCCAGCAGGACGCACTGGAGCTGCATGTCAGTTCGGTTGGCGTGCAGCGCTCCTTCGCCGAGACGATCGACGCCTATATCGAGCGGAAGCTCAGGGAGGAATGAGGGCGGCGAATCTGCCGCTCCCGTCCTCCCCGATGAATTGGCATCCCTCTTGCTGCACGACGTCTTAATCCCGGCCCGGCCCATCGGGCCGTTTCAGATTGAGGCGATCACATGCAGTCTATGTCCCGTTTCGAACCGACCGCGTCCTTGCAATTCCACGCTCTGATCTCCGACCTGGAATGGCGGGTCCAGATGCTCGAGGCCGACATTGCCGAGGAGGAGCGCAATGCCGGAAACGCCGACCCCGGCAGTCCCACCTATTCGATGCTGGCCCTGAATTTGCGGGCACGCAGGGACAATTTGCGGGCCTCGATCGCCATGCTGGAGAGACAGGGCGAGCGCGCGGCGGAGTTGTCGCGGGCGGCATAGCTGTGGGTCGTCCTTCAAACGGTACGAGCGGCAACACGGGCTGCATACCCCGCGCGTGGTCCACTCACGGGGGCCTAGTCGTCTCGCGATAGATCGTCGGGCTTTGTGGGAATGTCGATGCTCCCGCCATCGCCGTGCACGAGATCGCGATCCTTGTTGTCGGTCTTGTCCGCGTCCTCGATGATCGCTTGCTGCGTGTCACGCGCGCTGTCCGTGCGTGGCTCCGGTCCTGGCATATTTCGTGAGGTCTTGGGTGTCATGTCTTGTCGCCCTGGCGGATTCTCCTGTTCAGTCAACGCTCGCTCTGTCCAATCGTTCGTTTGACACGTCGGGTAAAACACTGGCAGAATGGCATCATCGGAAAATCGAAAAAGCCAGGTCGACCCCGCGCGGAGGCAATCCGCCGCGGGCTTTTTATTGTCGGACACCCGGTCTCCCACCCCGGAGAAATAGTCTGCGGTTTCGGATTTTGTACCGTCAGGAGACTCCCATACTGGCAGACGCCCGACGAGGTGTTGCGAAAGTGGGGCCACGGGTGCGTGACGGAGGCGGCATGCCCCAGCGCATCATCATCATCATCATCACCATCACCATCTCGCGTTCGCCGTTGGCTGCGTCTCGGATGACCGGCGCGGGACAATCCGGAGGGACGCGTTAGGAACCTTCGGTTTCAAACTGGATTTAGTCTCTTGCCGGCATACCGCCGATTGGCCGGCTGAAATGGCGGCTCTGGCGCACCGAGCCCCCTGTCACGCGCCGGAGCCGCTTCGGTTTATCATCAGAAAGAAGTTGACGCGTCGGGCAAAACACTGGCAGAGTGGCATCATCGAAACAGTTTGGTTCGGCCCGCGCGGAGCAATCCGCCGCGGGCTTTTGTTTTGTCCAAGCGCCCTGATGTCGCTTGATGGGCCTTCAGCAGACACAAGACTGTCGTGAATTCTAATTCTCTGGATGCGAGGCTCTCGACCGGCTTAAATAGCCCCCTTGGGCTAGGGGTATCAAATGAAACGACGCACCTTTATCGGCCTCGTTGGCGGCGCGGCAGCGTGGCCGCTTATCGTCAGCGCGCAGCAGGTCGAACGCATCAGGCGTGTCGGCATATTGATGAGTACGGCCGAAACCGATCCGTTGGAGATTTCCAGCGTCAACGCCTTCAAAGCCGAGCTGGAAAAACTTGGATGGGTCCAAGGAAAAAATATCGACGTGACCGTGCGATGGGGCGCGGCCGACAGCCAGCGGATGACTGCCAACGCCAAGGAAGTGGTGGCGTCCGGGACCGACGTTATCCTGGCCAAGGGCGCGACCGTTCCTTCGGCCCGACAGGCAACGACCTCGATACCCATTGTCTTTGTCAGCCTTCCCGATCCGATCGTTCAGCCTCTCGTCGGGAGCTTTTCGCATCCGGTTGGCAACGTCACGGGCTTCACCACTTACGAGAACGGGCTTGTCGGCAAGCGGCTCAGTCTGCTGAAAGACCTGTCCCCGCGAATCAGCCGCGTGTTGTATTTGCGAAGCCGGCAAAGCGGAGTCGCGACGCAGCCGCTGCTGGAACGCTTGCTTGAAGATGCGCGGTCGGCCGGCTTGGATGTGACCGATGCACCTGCCCAGGACGCCGGAGAGATCGACAATGCGATACAGGGATTCGCCGCCGGTCCGGACGGAGGCTTGCTGGTGGCGTTTGACGGCTTCATGCTGATTCATCGCCGGCCTATTGTGGAAATGGCTGCGCGTTATCGACTGCCTGCCGTCTATCCGTCACGCAACTTTGCCGGAAACGAAGGATTATGCAGTTACGGCTTCGATCAGGACCAGCAATTCCGCGAGGCAGCGTCTTACGTTTCTCGATTATTATCGGGCTCGAAGTCATTCGACTTGCCGGTTCAAACACCAACAAAATTTGAATTACTGCTCAATCTCAAAACGGCAAAAGCGCTCGATCTCCCGATCTCGCCGAGTTTGCTTGCCTCGGCGGACGTTGTTATCGAATAAGGATCAGCATTTCTGCTTCCGACCCACGGTGGATGCTTGGCGACATCGACAACAGGCCGCCAAGTGATTACGCTTACCGTCCTTGGAAGCACGCACAGGGATGGCTATCATGTCTGCATATTTTATTGTTCAAGCCACAATTGCCGACGAACCTCAATATCAGAAGTACCGCGAGGCGGTCGTTCCGTTCATTGCCAAGTTTGGAGGCAAAATCGCCGCTCGAGGTGCAAAGGTCGAAATCTTCGAAGGCGATCACGACACCCGGCCGGTGGTCATGTTTGAGTTTCCCACTATGGAGGCCATTCATGCCTTCTGGAATTCTCCGGACTATGTACCGATCAAGAAGCTGCGCGAGGGTGTCGCCACCATAAATGTCTGGGCGTTTCCTGGCGTCTGAAAATTGCTCGGCGTTTGACACGTCGGGCAAAACACTGGCAGAATGGCATCATCGGAAAATCGGAAGAGTGAGATCGAGCCCGCGCGGGAGGCATCCGCCGCGGGCTTTGCCGTCGCAGCGACCTCCGGCCGCGCGGCGGAGGAACCCTTCGCGCCCTTCGGATTTTAGTCCGTCAGGAGGATACAATGCTGACGGATGCCCAGATCGCCACACTCTGCGACATCGGCCAGTCCATCGCCTTCAGCGATGACAGGCACGGCGAACTGTTCGAGCTCATCGCGGACGGCTACGTGGAGAGGGATGGCGACCTCTTCAAGCTGACCGCCAAGGGAGAAGCGGTCGTGGTCGACCGTGGGGCCGGGCTGAACGAGGCGTGATTTCGGTTTAACCGCAATAAGATTTGACACGTCGGGCAAAACACTGGCAGAGTGGCATCATCGAGATGAGTTGGCCGGCCCGCGCCGAATGATCCAGTTGGCGTGAAGCGCTCGTTCCCTAAGACAGTTGGTGCTCGTATCGAGCGGAAGCTGAGGGAGAAGTAGGGGCGTATGACATCAATGAAAAACAATGAGAGCCATTGACGATGTTCTTGTTTTGTTCTAAGGCTGTTACAGCCTTTCCACTTGTCAGTTTTGAGAGCAAATCCACAGGCTAGCCCTGCGAGAGGAGTGCCCTCTTGGATACTTCGCTGAAGTTGTGTCATCCTATGGACACAACACACAGGCGGGGGAGCTAAGTGGATAGACGAATTACTTTTAGATTTTATCGTGTTCTTAGAGCGCCGGGTGGTCGGCTCAATTTCAGCGGTATCCTTTCACAGATCGGCGATATTCCTCGACCAGCCGACCGTGAACGCCAACTCGGCGAGGACTATTACGTAAGAGCTGAGATCGTAGAGAGTGCTCGTGGCTCGATTCACGGCGAGTTTACGCGCATACAGAAAACGAACTATCCGTCCGAGGTAAGTGAAACGGGTCGACGACCCCTCCGGATCAGAAACCCGTTAGGACACGGGATAGTGTTTCGGTACCTACCGGGCAATGACCATCTTGGTTTGCAGTACGATCCGCGCGTCATTTCGCCCGGACGGATCGCTGAGTACTTAGGCCAAATGGTTGACGGGGCCAGGTTCGAATTTCAGCCTATCGTGCGCGAGGACATGTGGGAGAAATTCAACCAAGGAATCGTTCGAAAGATCTCGATCAGTGTAGCAGGCCCCACGCAACTTAATCAGATGGATCGCGGCGGCGCGCAATCAATCGTCAGATCATTTCGTGACATGGGCGAAGCTTATGAGGCGCCGAGCATCACAATCGATCTTTCTATGGGGCATCATTCAGGTGGCCTCTCTGAAAGGATTAAGGCCATGGTCCGCCACTTCAGAGCTCAAGCCGTACAAGATCAAGTCGAAATTTCGAGCATGAAAGCGAGAGTTAGGCAAGAAGGCGAGAAGACGGAGGACCTAGACCTTTTGGAAGATATTCTCTCAGTAAGGGAGAGGCTCGAGCTTAGTGTCAATGATCCGGAGGCCAACTATCGAGTGAAGCTCAGTGCCTTGAGAGACCAAATGCATGCGTGGCTCTAGCAAATCTTTCGGCTGGATGGTTGAAGCCTTCGGGCCGATCTGTTGCGCCTTTATAGCTCTTGCCTTGCTGTGGTCGCTCCGCTCGTCAATCATTCCGCTTATGGCTGCGGATCGAATCTCGGCAAGTAATCTATTTTCCGCGGTATTTGGGTGGGCCTCCATTCAAACCGGTTGCGTATTTGCAATCTATGGATTTGTGGCTGGAAAAAACGATGGCTTCATCGGAGAGGTCCGCCGAACTCGCTCGATGAGAAGATTTAGCACCTACATTATGCGTGCAATCGCGAGCGGATTTCTCCTTACGGTTACGTCAATGCCGTTGCTCGTTTGGAAGTTTACGATATCTCCCGACGACAAATTCCTCTATCTAATGATAATCGTTTGGTTCTCATTATTTGTTTGGGCTTTCCTATCATTCGCTAGGGTCGCATATATTTTCGGTGTCCTTGTCCAGGTTCAAGATAACGATCGAGTCGGTGGTGGATAGTTCTTCGCGAGCTATGCCGACACAGCGTCCTCCTTCTCGCTCCCTCGCCCGACAATCTTTAGTCTCTCGTCTGGCAGTGGTCGCTGTAGGGTCTTGGCTTCATCCCACGAGCCCCGCAACCAAACCTCTCGTTCTTCGGCCGTCGTGAGGATTACCGGCATCGCCTTCGGATGAATCGGCTCGACGACCGCGTTCGGCGCTGTCGTGAGAAATCCAGAAAGGATGAGCGCAAGCTCGGGCGGAAGGGGCGTTAGGAACCTCAGTTTCAAACCGGGATTGGTTGCGTGCCGCCATACCGCCGATTGGCCGGCTGGAAAGGCGGCTCCGGCGCACCGAGTCCCCCGTCACGCGCCGGAGCTACTTCGGTTTATCCTCACAAAGGAGTTGACGCGTCGGGCAAAACACCGGCATAGTGGCATCATCGAAAAGAGTTTGGTTCAGCCCGCGCGGAGCAATCCGCCGCGGGTTTTTGTTTCCATAAACGCAGTTCCTTTTAGGAGCTTCCAATGGTCACGTTGAAGAGAAGTTCTGCTCTGTCTTTCAGCGACGGCATCGGAGATCCAACGCTGGATGACATTCGGGTGTTGGCGAGGAGCAAGACCGAAGCCGCAATCAACGTACTCTCCGCCATCATGTACAAGGAGAGCGCGAACGCGTTCGCACGCGTAGCCGCCGCGAACGCGATTCTTGACCGTGGCTGGGGCAGACCAGTGCAGCCCTTGGCTACCGACGGTGCCCCAATCGAACTGCTGCAGCGGATCGAACGCGTCATCGTGCATCCGAACAATCCTTCGCCGGCCGTTAATCAGATCGAGAGATCCACATCATCCCCGGAGGAATTGCGATGAGCGAGAAAATGCGAGCAGTCCCCGTAGGGCCTACTACCATTCTCCCGGAAAAATCGGGAGCAGCGGTCCGTCGGCTGGCCCCAATGGATGCAGGAGGCACTTGCACATGAACCAGAGACAAAGAACGCGCATGAGGTCGGTGGAGTCGATGACCCGGCGCGTGACGCTCGCGCGAGCGTGAGGATTCCAAGCAGAGTCTCTCCGCGTTCCTGACGTCCTTCTTGCAGCCACGCCGACATCGTTTGACACGTCGGGCAAAACACTGGCAGAGTGGCATCATCGAGATGAGTTGGTCGAGCCCGCGCGGGATGATCCGCAGCGGGTTTTTTCATGTCGCTGCGGAATTGCAACGTCGCGATCAGATTGCATTTCAGATTTGACACGTCGGGCAAAACACCGGCAGAATGACATCATCGAAACGAGTTTGTCAGGCCCGCGCGGAAGCATCCGCTGCGGGCTTTTTCGTTTCGATCTACGGAATCGGACGGCGACCCGCGCAACACGGCCACGCACTTGCTTGATACGCGTTCAGGGAGCGCCGATCGGCGCGCCGCCGTCCGAACCACATTGATTGGCCGTGCACGCGCGAACGTGCCGGCCCGCGGCGCGAGCCATTCGCTCGCGCCGCCGCGGTCCCCGGAGACGGGGATAAGGTTCGCGCCGAAACGATCGCGCCTCGTCTCGCGATCTGCCGCATTGTTGTTTTCGCTGGAGAGAAGATGACCGTCCATCTGATATCGTTCGCGCTGGCGGGCCTGGTCGCGATTGTGGTGTGGGAGATGTTCGCATGAGCGATGGTCTTGAATACGAGCCGAAGATGGCGGACGTCTACCGGCCTGTCGCCAAGAGGGCGTCGAAGGCGCGAACGCTGACCGAGATCCGGTCGATCGCACGCAGCCATACCCGAACAGCCGTCAAGCTCCTGGTCTGGGACAAGGTCCTTGGCTTTGGATCAACCGATCCGCTGGCGGGGTTTGCGGCAATCACCGCCAATCTCGTCGTCTCCTTCTACTTCGCCAAGCGCGGCTTTGAGAATGTCGCAAGGATCATCAAGCGGTGAAGATACCAGATGACGAAATCAAAGCGATCGTGGCCGAGACGCTGGCCGAGCAGCACAAACTCCAGCAAGACAGCATCGACGCGATCGTGCTGAAGGCCGTGGCATCGGTGCTGGCTTCCTTCGGAATCGAAGACGATGACCGGAGGGAGGTTCGGGCGGATTTCCAGCATCTGCGGCGGTGGCGAAAAAGCGTGGAACAGGCGCAGAGCTACACCTTCAAGGCCGTGATTACGGTGATTGCCACCGGCCTGATGGGCGCCGTCTGGCTCGGCGTGAAGGTCGTGCTGGGCAAGTGAGTTTCTCCCGGCGGTGACGTCGCCGCACAATCCGCAAGGTCATTCCGCTCCAAACGAGCAATCCCATGTACAGAATTCGTATCGTCGATACGTCTGATGATGACGTTGCCGACACCCTGGCTGATCTGCATCGGTTGACGTTCTTCGATGCGGCGGCGATGCCGCAGTTCGACCTCGGTGCGTGGTGGCTCGCCTATCAGGGTAACGATGCGGTCGCCTTCGCGGGTGTTGTTGCGTCCACCTACGCACGCAATTGCGGCTACTTCTCCAGGGTCGGGGTCTTGCAGCGGCATTGGGGGAGGGGACTTCAGCTCAGGCTGATGCGAGCGATCGAAGCGCGGGGGCGGCGCATCGGATGGGACGGCATCGTCTCCGATACCACCGATAATCCGGTGTCTGCCAATAATTTCATCCAGGCAGGCTATCGGCTCTATGAACCCAAGGTGCCCTGGGCCTGGTCGCATACCCTCTATTGGCGAAGGTCGCTTCGCTGAGCTGTGTGTCCCGCGGTGCGGAACGTGGCTTTCGCAACGTAAAGGGGCGCGGTTTTGTTCACCTGCAATGTCCGAGGACCCGGCAGCTTCACCGCTGCCGGGTCCTTTTTGCGTATTGAAGCGTTGTGGCTGAAGCCCTTGCGAAGTCGGCCTCGTCGGGCTTTAAGTTCGCTTGCAGGAAATTCGGCGAGCACAAGCCGTTGTAAGGGAGCCTGAGGATGTCCACCAAGCCTCAATTGCCGGAACGTTCGTCGCGGGCGGCGGGAGCTCCTACCGCACTTGATGGTCTGCTGGTGGTTGATTTCACGCGCGTGGTCGCGGGTCCGGCCTGCACACAGACGCTCGCCGATTTCGGCGCCCGCGTCATCAAGATCGAAAACCCCGATGGTGGCGACGACACGCGCGCCTATGAACATGCCGAGATCGGCGGCGAAAGCGCTGCCTATCTCAGCCTGAACCGTAACAAAAGCGGCATCGCGCTCGATCTTGCCGTGCCGGAGGCGCGTGAGATCGCGCGGGATCTGATCCGCCAAGCGGACGTGGTCGTGGAGAATTTTTCCAGCGGGGTCATGAAGAAGTTCGGCCTCGACTACGAAGCAGTCGCGCCGCTCAATCCGCGGCTGGTCTATTGCTCGATCTCCGCTTACGGACGCACCGGGCCGTTTGCCTCGCGCCCCGGCTTCGACCCCATCACGCAGGCGGAGAGCGGCTTCATGTCGCTCAACGGGTTTGCCGATGGTCCGGCGGTTCGGACCGGTCCGCCGATTGTCGACATGGCAACTGGGATGTCTGCCTGCAATGCCATCCTGCTGGCGCTGTTGGCGCGGGATCGGCTCGGCCGCGGGCAGCACGTCGAGGTCGCCCTGTTCGACGTCGCCATGGGGATGACGGGCTTCTACGGCATGGCTTATCTGATCAACGGCGAGAATCCCGGCCGGTTCGGCAATTCGCCGAGCGGGTCTCCGACCGTCGGTGTTTACGAGGCATCCGATGGCCCGCTCTACATGGCTTGCGCCAATGATCGGTTGTACCGACGGCTGGTGGTCGAGGTGCTGAACCGCCCGGATCTCATCACCGAGCCGCGCTTCGCCACGCGGAAGGCCCGCTCAGAGAACAAGGAGCTCCTGCGTGCGGCCATCGCGGAGGTGTTTGCAACCGACAGCCTCGAGAACTGGATGGCGAAGATGAAGCTGGCCAATATCCCTGTCGGCTATCTCCGGACCGTGGAGGAGGGATTCAATGCGCCCGAAGCGCGCGAACGCGCGCGCCTGAGCCGGATCCCGCATCGCACGGCGCAGTGGGTGCCGAACATCGAGCCACCGATCACGATGGGCCTGACCGGGGCAGTTGATCCCGTAGCCGCGCCGTTGTTGGGCGAGCATACCGAGGGCATCATGCGTGAGACGCTTGGTTACGATGAGCGTCGGATCGCGGCGTTGGCCGAGAAGGGAGCCTTTGGGCCGCGCAAGGGCACGGACGCGGTCTGAAGAGCGTGCCACGATCGCAAGCCGCGTCGTTGCATTGGCTTGATTTGGCGAGGCTCCCGCCGCATAAATGTGTGGAAGCGAGGGACCTGAATGGCGCGTGGTCAAGAGCCGAGCATGGGGCAGCCGGCGGGGATAGACTCCGGCGATCGAGCCTATGCGACGATGATTGCAAGGGTCCGGTCGCTCGTGCCTCAGCTGCGGGAACGCGCGGCTCGCACTGAGGAACTACGGCACCTGCCACCCGAGACCGAGCGGGACCTGCACGATGCCGGCCTGTTCCGCATGCTTCAGCCGAAACGGATCGGTGGCGCCGAGCTCGATTACGTCGCCCTGATCGATTGCGCTGAATTGCTCGGACGGGCCGACGCATCGGTGGCCTGGAATTTCGCCAATCTGGCGAGCCACCACTGGATGCTCGGCATGTTCGAGCACAGTGCGCAGGATCTGGTCTGGGGCCGAGACCCGGACGTGCTGATCGCGTCGTCGTTCATCTTCCCCGCCGGTCGCGCCAGGAAAGTCGAGGGCGGATATCGGCTGCACGGAAGCTGGCCCTTCTCATCGGGAGTCGGCTCCTGTGCGTGGAACATGCTCGCAAGCGTCGTTTCGTCCGAGGACGAGGCTGACGGTATCGAATACCGTATCTTCCTGCTGCCCAAGGCCGACTACAAGATCCTCGATACCTGGAATGTCGCCGGACTGCGCGGCACCGGGTCGTCGGATGTCGAGGTCAGGGATGCCTTCGTGGCCGAGCATATGACGGTCGCCGTGGGCGATCTTGCGGGAGGCGCAACGCCCGGAAGCAAGGTGAATCCCAATCCGCTGTATGCGCTGCCTGTGTTCTCGCTGTTTCCTTATGTTCTCTCCGGTGTTGCGCTAGGGAACGCGCAGGCATGCCTGGACGACTATACCGAGGTCGCGCGTCACCGCATATCGACGTACAACCGCGCCAAGCTGAGCGATTTTCAAAGTACGCAAATCAAGATCGCGGAGGCATCCGCCAAGATCGATGCTGCACGCCTCATCATGCGCTCGGCCTGTATCGAGGCGATGGAGCACGCGCGACGCAACCACGGTCCCGACATGGCGACCAAGACCAGATATCGGCGCGACGGGGCGTTCTCGGTCAATCTGTGCACAGATGCCGTCTCGATGCTGTTTTCGGCGAGCGGAGCACGCGGCCTGTTCACGACGGGGGTGTTGCAGAGGCAATTCCGCGATGCGCATGCGATCAATTCGCACCTCGCATTCAATTTCGATGCGGCCGGAACCAACTATGGACGCGTGGCACTCGGGCTGCCGTCCGAGAATCTCACCTTGTGAGGCCGGCCGATGAATGATCAGCCAAAGCAGCCGGCCGCTCCCGATCCAGCCGACGAATTCGCGAGCGACAGCTCGCGGATTGACCCGCGTGATTTTCGCAACGCGCTCGGCGCGTACGGAACGGGCGTAACGATCATCACAGCGATGGCCGCTGATGGGAAGCCGTATGGTATCACCTGCAACTCGTTCGCATCGGTCTCCTTGAATCCTCCCCTGATCCTCTGGAGCCTCGGAGTGTACTCCTCGAGCCTGACCGTGTTTCAGAGCGCCAGCCACTTTACTGTCCACGTGCTGGGCACATCGCAGCAGGCACTTGCAAACAAATTTGCAAAGTCGTCCGAGGACAAGTTCGCTGGCGTGGACTGGACGCCGGGCCTCGCCAACGCACCGGTGCTTGCCGAGAGCGTGGCCAATTTTCAGTGCCGATCCGTCAATCGCTACTATGGCGGCGATCACGTGATCTTTCTCGGTGCGGTCGAGGCCTATGCCTACAACGCAAACGAGCCGCTGCTGTTTGCGCGGGGGACGTACGGCCGGTTTCTGGCCGACGACGAGCGCAAGAAGTCGTCGTAAGCCGATTCAACGGTCAATAGCCGAGAGTTTGTAGATTTCCAAAGCATCCGCGTTTGCGCCGCGTGCAGCCTTGGCAAGCCTGAAGATCTGTCCCGCGAGGGTCGCCATCGGCACCGGCGTCGACGTCGCCTGGGCAACGTCGGCAACCGTGTCGAGGTCCTTGAGCATCGTCGCGATGTGCCCGAGCGGCGGAGAGTGAATGCCCTGGACCATCCGAGGCACGAACAGCTGAAGCGGGATCGAATCCGCAAAGCCGCCGGCGAGCGCCTCGGGCAGTCGGCTTGCGTCAATTCCAGCATTCGAGGCAAGGCGCGTTGCCTCCGCAAGGACGGCCATTGCGCATCCGACGATGACCTGATTGCAGAGCTTTGTAGTCTGGCCAGCGCCGGTAGGGCCCATGTGGGTGAATCTGCGCGCCATGGCCAGCACGTAAGGCCGCGCCCTCTCGATATCATCGGCTGCACCGCCGGCCATGATGGCGAGCGTACCTTCTTCGGCACCCTTGGTGCCCCCGGACGCCGGTGCATCGATCCAGCTGGCGCCGTTCGCAGCTTTCAATCTCCCGGCCAGCTCACGCGCGGCCTTTGGATGGATCGACGAGAAATCGACCACGAGCTTGCCAGCGCCGGGGGCCGCCGCAAGACCCTCCGGCCCGAAGATGACCTCTTCGACGGCAGCGGCATCCGTCACGCACATGAACACGATGTCGGAATTCGCCAATAGGTCACGAGGCGTGCCCATATGCTTGGCGCCGGCCTCGACAAGCGGAGCTACCTTGCCCTCCGAACGGTTCCAGACGCTGACGTGATAGCCAGCCTTGAGCAGGCGCAGGGTCATCGGCGTCCCCATCAGGCCGAGGCCGAGATAGCCGAGCCTCTCGACGGGTTGCGGGTTTGACTTGCTCGCGTCAGCCATAGGTTGCCTCCTTCTGTCGCGGCGCAGCGTCGCGCGGCCGCTGCGCAACATACACAACACCTCCCGCAGCGAAACTGGGCCGGCTTGCATGGCTTGCCTGAGTGTTTGAACCATGAAACATTTGGGCCGGTCGGGTTGGGTGGCGTCGGTCGACGCCGGAGCAGCGGAGTGGACACGATGCGGGCAGTTTCGAAGTGGATGCTGGCACTGGGGGCTGTGGCGACCATGATTTCGGGGGCTAGCCCCTCATGGGCGCAGCAGACAATCCGCGTCGGCTGGACCATCCCGGCCGAGGAATCCAAATACTGGATGATGCGCAGGCCGGCCGAATTCCCCGATATCGGCAAGACCTACAATATCGAATGGACCCAATTCCAAGGTACAGCGCCGATGACGCAGGCGCTCGCGGCCGGCGCGCTCGACTGCGCGACGCAGGCACCGCTGTCGCTCGCCAACGGCGTGGTCGGCGGCAATCTCAAGGCCTACATCGTGGCCCAGCACGTGTTCGAAAAGCCCGGCGGCTTTTCGGTCTACTGGGCGGTCATGGACGACTCCCCGATCAAAACGATCGCCGATCTCAAGGGTAAGACGGTCGGCATTTCCGTGATCGGCGGCGGTACGCAGGGGCCGTTCAACCTGCTCCTGAAGCAGAATGGCGTCGATCCGGCCAAGGACATCAAGCTGGTCGAAGTCGGCTTTGCCGTTTCGGAAGACGCGTTGCGCCAGGGCCGTGTCGATGCGGTCAACATGAACCAGCCATTTGCGGCGCGAGCGGAGGCCAAGGGCGGCACCCGAAAGCTGTTCTCTTTGTCGCAGGCCATGCCGAACATCGTGCATATCCTGGAAGCCTGCCGTGCCGATTTCGTCGACAAGAACCCGGAGTTGGTCAAGGCCTATGTCCGCGATATCACGTCGGGCATGAAGAAGGCGCTGGCGAACCGCGAAGAGACGCTGAAGGTGGTCAATGAGGTTCTGAAGGCGCCCATTCCGGTTCTTGAGAGTTACCTGCTCAAGGACAACGACTTTGGCCGCGATCCCGGGGCGGCACCGAATTTCCCGGCGATCCAGAAGATGCTGGATATCTATGCGGATACGGGAATGCTTCCCAAACTGGATGTCGCGCAGTTCAAGCATCCGACGATCGTCGCGCCGCTGCAATAAGCTGGCTGTTCGCTGGATCAACGAGGTCGCAATGTCCCGGCTGTGTGCGGGACATTGCATGAAGATGATGCAAGCATGAAGAAGTTGCGATCACGGATAACGACTGACGGTATCGACCGGGCTCCGCACCGGGCCTTCATGCGCGCTATGGGTTTGGATGATGCGGCCATCGCCAAGCCGATGGTGGGCATTGTCAGCATGAAGGGCGAGCAGACGCCCTGCAACATGACTCACGATTTCCAGGTGGCCGCGGCTAAGACCGCGATCGAAGAGGCCGGCGGCACGCCGCGCGAATTCTCAACGATCTCCGTGTCCGATGGCATCAGCATGAATCATGAGGGAATGAAATTCTCTTTGTTTTCGCGCGAGCTGATCGCCGACTCCATCGAGGCCGTCGTTCACGGCCTCGCTTACGACGCGCTGATCGGATATGGCGGATGCGACAAGACGCTTCCCGGCGTCATGATGGGCATGGTTCGTTGCAACATGCCGTCTATCTTCATTTATGGCGGCAGCTCGCTCCCGGGCCGTATCGACAGCCGAACGCTGACCGTGCTCGACTCCTATGAAGCAGTCGGCAGCTTCATGACCGGTGAGATCGACGCTGCCACGCTCGAGCGGATCGAGCGCGCGTGCCTGCCGACCATCGGTGCCTGCGCAGGCCAGTTCACCGCGAACACCATGGGAATGGTGTCGGAGGCGATGGGCTTGACCATCCCCAACGTCTCGATGGTGCCCGGCGTCTATGCCGAGCGCGCGCAGATGTCGCGCCGCGCGGGGCGGCTCGTTATGGAGATGCTGAAGCGTGGCGGACCGCTGCCGCGCGACATCGTGACGCGAAAGTCGCTGGAAAACGGCGCGGCGATCGTGGCCGCGACGGGGGGCTCGACCAACGCCGCGCTGCACCTTCCGGCAATTGCGAACGAGGCCGGCATCGCGTTCACGATCGATGATGTCGGCGAGGTCTTTGCCAGGACGCCGCTGATCGGAAACTTGCGGCCCGGGGGCAAGTACACGGCGAAAGACGTCTACGATATCGGCGGCGCGGCCGTTGTGATCCGCGAGCTGATCCAGGGCGGGTATGTCGATGGCAGCTGCTTGACCATCACGGGGCGTACGCTCGCGGAAGAATACGGCGCGGCAAACGCGCCCGATGGCGAGGTCGTCTACGCGGCCCGCGCGCCGATCATGCCCGACGGCGGTGTTGCAGTGCTGAAGGGCAATCTCTGCCCCGATGGTGCCGTCATCAAGGTCGCGGGCTTGAAGAGTCAGTTTTTTGAAGGCGTGGCGCGCGTCTTCGAGGATGAGGAGGCTTGCGTCGCGGCTGTTCGTGACCGCAGCTACAAGGCCGGCGAAGTTTTGGTGATCCGCAACGAAGGGCCGGTCGGTGGCCCCGGCATGCGCGAGATGCTCGGCGTCACCGCGCTGATCTACGGCCAGGGCATGGGCGAGAAGGTGGCCCTGATCACGGACGGGCGGTTCTCCGGCGCGACCCGCGGAATGTGTATCGGCTATGTGTCGCCGGAAGCATTCGTCGGCGGTCCGCTGGCGCTTGTCCACGATGGTGACAAGATCCGGATTGATGCCGCTGGCCGCCGCATGGACCTTCTGGTCGACGAGCAGGAGCTCGTTGCACGCCGAAATGATTGGAAGCAACGCCCGCCGCGTCATCGCGCGGGTGCGCTGGCAAAATATGCGCGGCTGGTTGGCCAGGCGCCTGGTGGCGCAGTCACGCATCAGGGGCCGGCGGAGTGGCCGTGGTTCGACTGAGTCATCGCGCGTATGAAAATGACGCCCCGTCTGGCAAGTTTCTTGCTAAGCTCGTGTCGCTGATGGAGGACATTCAGCAGATCGGTCGCGTGACGTTCGCGCCTGCGTGAAACGAGAGACGGGATGAAGGTAGTGCCTTCGAGATCGAGCGAATGGGTGAGACCGGTGACGTCACGAAAGCCGGTTTCTGCGATCATCGAAATCGACCGCGTCTCGCAGGTCTTCCAGACCTCGGCGCGCAAGGATCATGTGGCATTGTCGGACATCTCCTTGACGATCGAGGAGGGGGCGTTCGTCTCCATCCTTGGTCCGTCCGGCTGTGGCAAGTCCACGCTGCTTTACATCGTCGGTGGCTTCGTCAGTCCAACCAGCGGCGCGGCGAAGATGAAGGGACAGGCGATTACGGGCCCGGGGCCGGATCGTGGACCGGTGTTTCAGGAATTCGCGTTGTTCCCTTGGAAGACGGTGCTCGGCAACGTCATCTATGGGCCGCGCCAGCAGGGCGTGCGAGCCGCAGAGGCTGAAGCACAGAGCCTAGCTCTGATCGAAATGGTCGGCCTCAAGGGCTACGAGAACTTCTATCCGAAGGAACTGTCGGGCGGCATGAAGCAGCGGGTCGCGCTGGCCCGAACGCTCGCCTATCACCCCGAAGTCCTGTTGATGGACGAACCGTTTGGTGCGCTCGATGCACACACCCGGACACGTTTGCAAAACGACCTCCTGAATATCTGGGAGCGTGACCGCAAGACAGTGCTGTTCGTCACCCATTCGGTCGACGAAGCTGTGTTCCTCTCGGACAAGGTCGTGATGATGTCGAAATCTCCCGGCCGCATTCGCGAAACCATCGATATCGATCTGCCACGGCCGCGGCGCCGCAACGAGCTTTTGCTCGATCCGCGCTATCAAAAATACGTCGTCGATATTGAACGCATGTTCGATGAGGTCGACGAGAGCGGATCATCGTCATGATCTCGCCGGCGGCCTTGACCAGACGCATTGCCCCGGTGCTGGCGTGCATCGGACTGTTGGCGGTGTGGCAGGTTGCATCGCTCGCACTGAAGAGCGACAGCTTTCCAACTGCGGTCGAGGCGATCCGGGCAATTCCGGACATCCTTGGCGACAAGGAATCGTTGATCAACATCCTGGCCTCGCTTCGCCGCATGGCGATTGGGTTCGCTGTAGCGGTGGTTATTTCGATTCCGTTGGGCCTATTGATGGGCCGCAGCCGGTCCGTTGCGGCTTTCTTCAACCCGTTGTTGATGGTGATCTATCCGGTGCCCAAGGCAGCCCTGATGCCGATCATCATGCTGTGGCTCGGCGTCGGCGACATCACGAAGACGCTGGTGATTTTCCTCGGCGTGAGCTTGCCTGTGATCTATCATAGCTTTGAGGGTGCTAAGGCCGTCGAGGAGAAGATGCTCTGGTCAGGCGCGGCGATGGGGCTTTCGCCCATACAGCGCCTCGTCCGGATCGTGTTGCCTGCCGCACTCCCGGAGATTTTGACGGGGTGCCGCACGGGATTGGTGCTTGCGCTGATCACGATGATCACCAGCGAGATGATCGCTCGGCAGTCCGGGGCCGGGAACATCCTGTTCAACGCGCTCGACATGGGCCAATACGACACGGTCTACGCGATGATCATCATCGTCGGCGCGATGGGGATCTCCCTCGATGCGATTTTCGAGCGCGTCCGCGCAAGGCTCGTGCGCTGGTCTGAACCGCAATTCGACATGCCGCTGAGCTTCTCTTGATGTCACGTTCTCTCTCAGCAAACGTCATCTTTGGGCTTGCGCCAATCGCACTGGTCATCGCGTTGTGGCAGGGCCTAGTCTCGTTCGGCTTTGCGCCGACGGTTTTGCTGCCGCCGCCGGGAGTCGTCTTCAGCCGGCTACTCCAGCAGCTCATGACATGGACGTTTCAACAGGAAATCGCGGCGACCCTGATCCGGCTATTCGCTGGCTTCGCGATTGCGGTCGTCTTCGGCGTAGGTATCGGCATCGCGGCTGCAGCCAATCCCGTGGTCAATGCCGTGGTGCGGCCGATCGTGCGGGTGTTGGCGCCATTGCCGAAAGTCGCGCTCTATCCGGCCCTGCTGCTGCTGCTCGGTTTTGGCCACGGATCGAAGATCACGTTGGTCGCGGCGGATGCACTCTTCCCGATTTTGCTGTCCACCTATTACGGGGCGTCGACAGTCGAGCAGAAGCTGATCTGGTCGGCGATGGCGGCGGGAACGCCCCGCTATGAAATCCTCTTTAAGGTGGTCTTGCCGGCGGCGATGCCGTCAATCCTGATCGGCTGCCGGATCGGGCTTGTCATTTCCTGCATCGTGGTGTTTCTGGCCGAGATGATCACGTCGACGGACGGATTGGGGCACGTGCTCGTGACAGCGGCCCGAACGTTCCAAGCCGTCGACATGTTCGTGCCGCTGATCACGATCTCGCTGCTGGGGTTGATCCTGAACGGTCTATTAGGCGCCGTGCGATCGTACCTCTTGCGGGGCTTCCCCGAAGCGTGACCTGACGAACAAGAAACCGGAAGACCGGGAGTGAACCATGCTGGCTGATCGCATCGAGGCAAAATGGATCGACGCGTTTTGCGAAATTTTTGAGCGATGCGCGGTCAAGGCCGGGGACACGGCGGCGATTCTCTCGGAGACGCAGTCGCGCGCGCTGAACGTGCACCTGGCGGAGCTGGCCCTGCTGCGAATGGGAGCGAGGCCGTTTCACGTGGTCATGCCGACGCCGCGCAACCGGAATATCGTTCCAGTTCGCTCAACGGGGGCCAGCGAAGCGATCCAGCGGCTTGGTCCGGTCATCAGCGCGCTTCAGCAGGCAGGCTTCGTGGTGGATTGCACCATCGAGGGCCTGATGCACGCGGTCGAGACACCCGAAATTCTCAAGACCGGCGCGCGCATCCTGGTGATCTCCAATGAGCATCCCGAGGCGCTGGAGCGCATGGTGCCGGATCCGGCGCTTGAGAAGCGTGTTCGTGCGGCGGCAAAGATGCTGCGGGGGACCAAGCGGATGCGGGTTACGTCGAAGGCCGGCACGGCACTCGATGTGGACATGATCGGAGCCTCGACGGTCGGCGTGTGGGGCTGGACCGACAAGCCCGGCACGCTGGCGCATTGGCCGGGCGGCATCGTCGTCAGCTTTCCCAAGAGCGGAACGATCAACGGCACGTTGGTGATGGCGCCCGGCGACATCAATCTCACGTTCAAGCGGTACCTGACGTCGCCGGTGAAGATGATTTTGAAGGACGACTATGTCGTCGAGTTGGACGGCGAGGGTACGGATGCCGCGATGATGCGCGCCTATCTCGCCGCTTGGGGCGATCGGGAAGCTTATGCGGTCTCGCATGTCGGCTTCGGCATGAACCCGGGTGCACGCTACGAGGCGCTGTCGATGTACGATCAGCGCGACACAAACGGTACCGAAATTCGCGCCGTCTCCGGTAACTTCCTGTTCTCGACCGGTGCCAATGAATTCGCCGGCCGTTACACCGCGGGACATTTCGATCTGCCGATGATGGGAACTACCATCGAGCTCGATGGGGTCGCGGTGGTCCGGGAAGGCGTGCTTCAGGACGTCTTCGACTAGTGAGGGTCAAGCACCGGCGGGCGAGCTAGGTCGAAGTGCCGGAGCAGATCGACCATGGCTTGAAGCCGCTTCGCGCGATAGGCATCGACGTCCATCTCTGAATAATCGAGGAAGCCCGCGCCTGTGCGAAGGCCGATCCGGCCCTCGTGCATGTTGCGCGAAACGACGTCTGGCGCCCGATAGCGGTCGCTGCCGAGCGCGCTTTCGAGATAGCGGCTGGCGTAGTACAGAATATCCCCGCCACCCCAATCGATGAACTCGAGCAGCCCGAGCACGGCATAACGGAAGCCGAATCCGTAGCGAATCGCCTTGTCGATCTCCTCGGCACTGGCGACGCCTTCCTCGACCATGCGCGCGGCCTCATTCATCGCGAGCGCCTGGATGCGGGGGACGATGAAGCCTGGTGTCGCAGCGCAGACCACCGGGACCTTGCCGATGCCTTCGAGCAGCGCCTTGACCTCGTCGATGATGGCGGGATCGGTGGCTTTGCCGGGCGATACTTCCACGAGCGGGATCAGATAGGCCGGATTGAGCCAGTGCACGTTGAGGAAGCGGTGTGGGTTCACGATCACTCCGGAGAGATCGTCGACGAGGATGGTCGATGTTGTCGACGCAATGATCGTGTCCGGGCCGACCTGTTTTGAAGCAGCCTCCAGCACCTCACGCTTAAGCTCAACGACCTCAGGAACGCCCTCGAAAACCATTCCGGCACCAGCCAGCACAATGCTGCTCTGACGCGCGGGTACCACCGAGACCCGCGCGATGAGCGGATCAACATCGTTCTCGGTGAGCAGCCCCAGCTTCGACAGGCTGGCAAAGGTCGTCCTGACCTCGCCAAGCGCGTCCGCCTCCAGCCTGGCGAAGTCCTCCGCCGAGCGGGCCTTGATGTCGATCATCGTCACCGTGTGCCCCGCATAAGCGAACGCGACGGCGATGCCTCGACCCATGCGACCGGCGCCGAGACAGGCAATGTTGGCGCGACGGCTCATCGGTCAGAATCCCTCACGGAGCAGCATCTGCAATTCGGCCTTGTGAAGCTTGCCAAGCCCTAGCGTCTGCAACGTCCGGCCGCCTTGCGAAAAATCCTCGCCACAGATTGCGCCGCCGATGGCCAGGAAAGCCTTGGCGAGCGGTGTGGCCACGCCCGCCAGTCCGGCGGCGGATACCAGCAACGACAACCCAAGCTGCAGATCCTCGCGCATGTAGCGGTGCTCGGTCAGCACGATCCGCTCGCGCCAGTCGCCGGACTCCGTCAAGCGGTCATGCGAGTCACGACCATACATCCAGATTTCGCCCCCCTTGGCGTAGTGATGGGCGAGCGGAAAATGCGGCGCGCCATATCCGAGCGCCTCGCGCACGGCGATCCGCTCGGCGTCGAGGGCGTCGGTTACCCGCCGGATCACGGCTTGCGTTCCTTCCTTGTGGATGTCCCACCGCTCGAAATGCTCGATGGGGCCCGCGTTCATCACGATCAGTGGAGGATGGATGATGCAGCCTGCGTTCATCAGCGCGCCGGACAGCGCGTCACCGCACGGCTCGATCACGCCCGGGAAGGCGCGTCCAATCACTTCAAGCGCATGCGGCGCCTGATCGAGAGGAAAGACGCCGACGGGCAGCCGCTTGGCGCGGATGGTGATCGCGACCTCGAACGGTCCGTGCTTGCGGGTGAGCCAGGGCAACGTCCCGGTTTCGGCAAAGCTCGCCTTGGCGCGGTTGCCGGCGTCTCGGGCCGCTTGGGCGAAGATCACCGAGCCAAATGTTGCGGGCGGCAGAAACACGACTTGCCCGTCGCGAAGGTGCGGAGCAAGCAACCGCGCGATGTCCCGTTGTGCGAAGGCCGGGGCCGGGCACAGGATCAGCTCGGCACCGCTGACGGCTTCGGCGATATCGGTGGTCACGAGCGCCAGCTTCACGTCGTGGCGGCCGTTGTGGTCCTTCACGAGGATGCGTGAGCCGGTGGCACGATGTGCTTCGACCTGCTCGGCGTCACGGCGCCAAAGCCGGACCTCGTGCCCCGACAGCGAGAAGTCGCCCGCGGCCGCGAAAGAGCCGTTTCCCCCGCCCAGAACTGCAACCTTCAAGACGCTTCTCCTTGCGCGCGCGACTGCGTATCAAGCTGTTTCAGCAGGAAATGCTGGACCTTGCCAAGCGCTGTGCGTGGCAGATCGGTGACGAAGACGATGTCGCGCGGAACCTTGTAGCGGGCGAGCTGGGCCTGAACGTGTACTCTGAGCGCGTCCGCTTCGGGCCGGCGGCCGGATCGCGGGATGACATAAGCGATGGGCACTTCGTCCCAGCGTGGGTCCGGTCTGCCGATCACAGCGCATTCGCTGACGTCCGGATGTTCGAGCAGCACCCGTTCGACCTCGGCCGGATAGACGTTCTCGCCGCCGGAAATGATCATGTTCTTCTTGCGGTCGCGGACCGAGAAGTAGCCGTCCGGGTCGCACAGGCCGATATCGCCGGTGCGATACCAGCCGTCGTGCAGCGCATCGCGTGTGGCGTCCGCATTCCCCCAATATTCGAAGAAGACGTTGGGGCCGCGAACGGCGATCTCACCCGGCGTGCCCGGCGGCACCTCATTGCCGGCCTGGTCGATCACTTTCGCCTCGCAGCACAAGCCGGCAAGTCCGGTCGATCCCGTGCGCGACAGGTCGCCGCCGAGGCGGGTATAGACTGCGATGGGGCAGGTTTCCGTCGAGCCGTAAACTTGCAGCACCGGCACGCCGCGCGCGACAAAGCGATCAATCAGATGCGGCGGCACGATGGTCGAGCCGGTGGCGACGGCCTTCAGCGACGAGAGATCCGTCGCGGCCCAGGCAGGATGATCGCTCACTGCCTGGATGATTGCCGGCACCATCACCGTCAGGGTCGGTCTTTCCCGTTCGATGGCCCCAAGCGCCGTGTCCGGCGTGAAGCGGGCGTGGATCGTGACGGTCGCGCCAAGCTGGAGCGCCGCCGTCGTCTGGATGTTGAGGCCGCCGACATGGAAGAAGGGCAACACCGTCAGCACGTGATCGTCCGACGTCATGTTGTGCATGTGCTGGCTCATAGCGCCGTTCCAGAACAGCGCCTCCTGGCGCAGCACCGCGCCCTTCGGCCGTCCAGTCGTCCCTGACGTGTACACGATGAGCAGCGGGCTGGAGAGATCAGTGTGCGGGTTGCGGCCATTACCATCGCTGCGCGTCAGCAGGCTTTCGAATGTCGTGCCGCGCGGTGGCAAAAAATCGAGGCCGACGACAGCAGTTCCGGGTGCGAGCTCGGGGAGAACGCCCTCAAACGCTTGCTCGAGCGCCAGCACCTTGGCGCCGGCATCAGTGAGGATGAAGAGTTGCTCGGCGACCGCCAACCGCCAGTTCAGTGGCACCAGCATCGCGCCAAGCCGCGCACATGCGTAGAGCAGGACCAGATAGTCCGGCCGATTCAGGCTCAGGATCGCAACGCGATCACCGCGCCCGACACTGAACTCCTGCTTTAGGGCTGTTGCGGTCCGTTCGATGCGGTCGGCAAACGCCGCATAGCTTAGCCGCTCGCCTTCGAAGGCGATGGCCGTCTTATCTGGCGCGAACGCCGCGTTGCGCTCGATCAGACTGCAGAGGTCCACCGTCAGTCGTCCGTTTCGCCGGCCTCGTACAGCGCCTCGCGACCGATCCGGTCGAGGCAGAGCTCGGCCGTCCAGGGCAGCATCAGCGAGCCGCAGCGGCTATCGCGATAGATACGTTCCAGTGGCAGCGACCGGAGCATGGCTTGGCCACCGCAGGTGCGGATCGCAAGCGCGGCGAGCTCATTGACGCCTTCCATCACCGAATATTGCGCGGCATAGGCGCGCAGCACCTGCTCCTTGCTTGGATTGGCGCAGGCTTCTGTGACGGCCTGGAACCAGATCGTCTTGATCTGCTCGAGCTTGATCTGCATTTGCGCGACTGCAATCTGCTTGGTCGGGTACATCCGGCGCTTGACCGGCGGCATGCCCGGGACCTCGCCACGCAGATAACATACCGTGAAATCGTAAGAGGCTTGCGCGAGGCCCATATAGGTCGGCGACAGCGTCAGGAACATGTGTGGCCAGCGCATCGCCGCCTGGAAATAGACGCCGCGCGGCATCAATGCGGAATCTTCCGGCACGAACACGTCCTTGAACAGCAGCGTTCGCGAGACCGTGCCGCGCATGCCGAGCGGATCCCAGTCGCCGACGACAGAAACGCCTTGCGACTTCGCAGGAATAGCGAGGTAAAGCGTATTGCGGCGCGAGGCCTTCTCACCCTCCTCGATCTCGGTGCAGAGCACGCCATAGTAGTCTGCGTGTCCGGAGAGCGATGCAAAGATCTTCTTGCCGTTGACGATCCAGCCACCGTCCACCGGCTTTGCTTCCGTACCGAAGGCGACCCCGCCCGCGGCGGCCGCACCGCCCTCGGAGAAGGGCTGCGAATAGATCGCGCCGTCCTCGACGATTCGCTTGTAGTGAACTGCGCGCCGGCGCTCGTGCTCGGCGCGGGTCTCCGCATCCATGTCGAGATCGTCGGCGAGCGGACCCGACCACAGGGTCGAGCAGACATGCATATTCCAGGTCAGCGCTGTCGCGCCGCAATAGCGGCCGATCTCGGCCGCTGCAAGGGCATAAGTCTGATAGTTCGCGCCGAGCCCTCCATGCTTTTTGGGGACCGCAATGCCGAGCAGGCCGACGCGATGCAGGTCGCGATAATTCTCGCTCGGGAAGATTGCCTCGCGATCGTAGCTCGCGGCGCGACCGGCGAATACGCTCTGGCCGATCTCCCGCGCCCGCGCGATTATCCTTGCTTGCTCGTCGCTCAGGCGGAATGCAACGGGATCGAAGATCGGAGCATCCAGCGCGACCTTGTCGCTGATGCCGATAGTCTTGCTGACTTGCATGGTCATTGCGCAGTCACCCTACGTTCTGGTCGCGACGGAATTCAGGAATGGGCCGAGAGCCGCGTCAAAGGCATCAGGGCGCTCGAGGTTCGCGAGATGGCCGACCCCGGCGAGCTCGATATACTCGGAAGAAGGAATGTAGGTCGCCGTCTTGGCCATCATCGGCGCGGGCGCGTTGTTGTCCTTCGAGCCGGACAGCAGCAGCGTCGGCACGGAAATGTCCTTGAGCGTGCTGCGCTGATCGAATCCGATCAAGGCCAGCATCATGGCGCGATAGCTCGCCTCGGGAACGCTTGCCATGCACTCGCGCGCAAGTTCCATCCCCTCGGGATCGGGGTCGTCGCCGACGAGCTCCTTCACCAGCGACGGCGCCAGCGCCCTCATCGTCTCGCCGCGATCGAGCGGCCCCAATCGCGCCGCTATGAACGATGCCTGCCAGTCGCCATCGGCCTTGCCGAAGGCCGGGCTGGTTTGCGCGAGAACGACGGCGCGCGCTGATTTCGGAGATTGCGCGAGCCGCTTCTGGACGATCATGCCGCCGATCGAATGGCCGACCAGAACGGGGCGTGTTGCGCCGAGCTGTTCGACGAATTGCTGGAGAGCATCCGCCAGGGCAGTGATGCTGACGCTGGCGAGCGGCGCAGAGCCGCCGTAACCCGGCATGTCCCATGCGATGGCGCGGAAGCGATCGCCAAAGTTGGCGAGCTGCTGCCGCCAGGCCCGCGCCGCGCCGCCAATGCCATGCAGGAAAATCAAAGGTATTGCGTTCGGATCGCCCGCAGCTTCGTAGGCGAAGCGTCCGTCCTTTGTTATCATTGGCGCAGGCTGCGGCACGCGACATCCTTCTGCTTGGCCCGGCGATGCTAACAGGCCTGCGGACGATGGGAAGAGATAATTTTATACTTAAAGCAATTTTCAGGCCGGTTGCTCCCCGCGTCGGTACCCGGTGCAAAAGCAGGCTTCGTTGCAAAAGCTTGAAGGTTAAAATATATCCACGCGTAGGCCAGCAGCCATGTCAGGGAGCCAGTGCATGTCCGGATTGCCGCATTCGCCGCACGCGTTGGTAACAGGTGGCAGTCGCGGCATCGGCCGCGCGATTGCGGCGGCGCTTGTCGAGACCGGCGCGACGGTGACCGTGCTCGGCAGAAATGCGGCAACGCTCGAGCAGGCGGTGAACGCAGGAGCTGCGCACTTTGCAGTCGTCGCCGACGTTTCCGACGAAGCTGCCCTAAAGGCGGCCGTTGCGGAGGCGCATGCGCGAAAGCCGGTCGATATCCTGATTGCCAATGCCGGAAGCGCCGAGTCGGCGCCGTTTGCGAAGTCGGACAGCGCCCTCTTCGCGCGCATGATGGATGTCAATTTCATGGGCGTGGTCCATGCCGTCCGCGCTGTGTTGCCCGGGATGAAGGATCGCCCCTACGGCCGCATCGTTGCGGTTGCGTCGACGGCCGGGCTCAAGGGCTATGCTTACGTGAGCGCGTACACGGCGGCAAAGCACGCCGTGGTCGGTCTTGTGCGTTCGCTTGCGCTGGAAATGGCCGGCAGCAACGTAACTGTGAACGCGGTTTGCCCTGGCTTCACCGACACCGATCTGGTTGCCGGCAGCATCGAAAACATCATGAAGAAGACCGGCCGGAATCGCGAGCAGGCGATCGCCGAGCTCGCAAAGCACAATCCGCAGGGGCGCCTGATCACACCTCAGGAAGTGTCCAATGCCGTGCTTTGGTTGTGCGGCGAGGACGCCGGTGCGATCACAGGGCAGGCGATTGTGGTCGCCGGTGGCGAAGTCTAGCGTGCGTGGCGCAGGCGCGGAACAAGGAAGCTAAGGAGATCGCATGAGCAGACCAGCCAATCCCGTCACCGTGCCGCTCGCGGACTATTCGCCGCAACATTTCCTGCTGACGGTGGTCGACGGTGTGGCGACTGTGACGCTCAACCGCCCTGAGCGGAAGAATCCGCTGACGTTTGAGAGCTACAGGGAACTTACCGATTTCTTTCGCGCCTGCGCGTTCGACGAGGCGGTCAAGTCCATCGTCGTCACCGGTGCCGGCGGCAATTTCTCGTCCGGCGGCGACGTATTCGAGATCATCGGCCCGCTCGTGAAGATGGACACCAAGGGGCTGACCGCGTTCACGCGGATGACCGGTGACCTCGTCAAGGCGATGCGGGCGTGTCCGCAACCGATCGTGGCCGCGGTCGAGGGCATCTGTGCCGGCGCCGGCGCAATCATTGCCATGGCATCTGACATGCGGCTGGCCGCAAGCGGCGCCAAGGTGGCGTTCCTGTTCAACAAGGTCGGCCTTGCCGGCTGCGACATGGGTGCCTGCGCGATCCTGCCGCGAATCATTGGCCAGTCCCGTGCCTCAGAGCTTCTGTACACGGGCCGGTTCATGACTGCCGAAGAGGGCGAACGCTGGGGCTTTTTCAGTCGCATCGTCACGCCGGAGCAGGTGCTGCCGCAGGCGCAAGTGCTGGCCAAGCAGATCGCTGAAGGACCGACCTTCGGCAACACCATGACCAAGCGGATGCTGGCCATGGAATGGGCGATGTCGATAGAAGAGGCGATCGAGGCGGAGGCCATTGCTCAAGCGCTGTGCATGACGACGGCTGATTTCGAGCGCGCCTTCGAGGCGTTTGCCAACAAGGTCAAGCCGGTCTTTAGGGGCGACTGAGCGACCTTTCTTGCGGGAAGGTCCGCAACGGGGACTTGCGCGAAATTATTTTAGGCTTAAAATAGTTTCATGGCCGGGTGAATTGGCGAGGCTCCCATGAAGGTCGCGATCATCGGTGGTGGACCTGCGGGTCTCTACGCAGCGATCCTGCTCAAGAAGCAGCGGCCGAGCGCCGACATCACTGTATATGAGCGGAACCGCTCCGACGACACGTTCGGCTTCGGCGTGGTGTTCTCTGATGCGACGCTGGACAATTTCGAGAAGCACGATCTTCCGAGCTACCGCCGCATCACCCAGGAATTCGCGTATTGGGACGACATCGCCGTGCACTTTCGCGGCACGATCCATCGGGTCGGCGGCAACGGCTTTTGCGGCTGTTCGCGTCAGAAGCTGCTTCTAATCTTGCAGGAGCGGGCGCGCGAGCTTGGGGTTACGCTGCGGTTCGAAGCGGATATCGACGACGAATCCCGCTTCGCTGACGCCGATCTCGTCCTGATCGCTGATGGTGTCAACAGCCGTTTCCGTGAGAAATATGTCGATCACTTTCAGCCGGAGGTCGATGTCCGCACCAACAAGTTCGCGTGGATGGGGTCGACCAGACCGCTCGATGCCTTCACTTTCATCTTCCAGGAGACGGAGTGGGGGCCGTTCATCGCCCATGCCTACCAATACGAAGCCGGGCACTCGACTTGGATCTTCGAGACCGATCCGCAGACGTTCGAGCGGGCGAGCCTGACGGGGCTGAACGAAACCCAGTCCGCCGCGCGGATGGCCGAGATTTTCGGCTGGTTCCTCGACGGCCACAAGCTGCTGACCAACCGCTCGATGTGGCGCAATTTTCCGATGATCCGCAGCAAGCGCTGGGTCAGAGGCAACATGGTACTGCTGGGCGACGCCAAGGCGAGCGCGCATTTCTCGATCGGCTCGGGCACCAAGCTCGCGATGGAAGACGCGATCGCGTTGGCCGAGGCCATGCAGAAGGCGCCCGACTTCAAGGCTGCGCTGGAGATCTACGAGCACGGCCGTCGCGAGGAGGTCGAAAAGACGCAGCACGCCGCCGACGTCTCGCTGGTCTGGTTCGAGCACGTCGACCGCTTCTGGGATTTCGACCCCGTCCAGTTCGCCTTCGGCGTGATGACGCGCTCGAAGGCGATCACCTATGATAATCTAAAATTGCGCGCGCCGGATTTCGTCGCGGAGGTCGAGAAGTCGTTTGCGAAACAGGTTCGCGACGGCGGCTTCGACGTCGATGTCAAAACGCCGGTAGTGCCGCTGTTCCAGCCTTTCCGGCTGCGCCAGATGGAGATCGCCAACCGCGCTGTGGTGTCGCCGATGTGCATGTATTCGGCGAAGGAAGGCGTGCCGACCGATTTCCATCTGGTGCACTACGGATCTCGCGCCATCGGCGGCGCCGGCTTGATCTTCACCGAGATGACCTGTGTCAGCCGTGACGCCCGAATCACGCCGGGTTGCACGGGTCTCTGGAACGACGAGCAGGAGGCCGTCTGGCGGCGCATCGTCGCTTTCATCCACGGTAACTCGGCCGCAAAAATCTGCCTGCAACTGGGACACGCCGGCCGCAAGGGCGCGACCAAGCTGATGTGGGACGGTATCGACCGGCCGCTCGATGAGGGCGGCTGGGAAGTGTTCTCGGCATCGCCGCTGCCCTATTTCCCCGACAGCCAGGTGCCGCGCGAGCTCGATCGCGCCGGCATGAACACAGTGAGGGACTCTTTCGTCGCTGCGGCCGAGCGCGGCGAGCGCTGCGGCTTCGATATGCTCGAGCTGCACTGCGCTCACGGCTATCTGCTCGCGAGCTTCATCTCGCCGCTGACGAACACCCGCACGGACGAATATGGCGGCTCGCTCGAAAACCGGCTGCGCTTCCCGATCGAGGTCTTCGAGGCGCTGCGCGCGGTATGGCCATCGCACAAGCCGATGTCGGTCCGCATTTCTGCGACCGACTGGGCTGATGGCGGCATCACTGGTGACGATGCGGTGGCGATTGCGCGCGCCTTCGCCGAAGCCGGTGTCGATCTCGTCGACGTTTCGACCGGGCAGACCGTGCGCGATGCGCAGCCTATCTACGCGCGCATGTTCCAGACGCCGTTCTCCGATCAAGTCCGCAACGAGGCGCGTGTTGCCACCATGTGCGTCGGCAACATCACGACCGCGGACCAGGCTAACACCATCCTGGCCGCCGGCCGGGCTGACCTCGTCGCGCTCGGGCGGCCGCATCTGGTCGACCCGTTCTTCACCATGAAGGCGGCGGCCTGGTATGGGGCAAACGACGCGTTCTGTCCGCCGCAGTACCTGCCCGGAAAAGACCAGATTTTCCGCAACAGCGTGCGGGACAGACAGGATCTGGAGGAGCTCCGAATTAAGGCTAAGCCCAAGATCCGGGCCGAGCTCAAGGCGGAGGCGACAAAGCCGCTTGCGGCGGAGTGACCGCCCGTGCGAATTTGACCCATTGCCTGGCGTGTCTTGAGTGGAGTTGAGGGCGATGAAGGCGATTATCGTCGGAGGCGGTATCGGTGGTCTCAGCACGGCGTTGATGCTGCGGGCCCGCGGCATTGCGTGCGAGATTTTCGAACAGGCCGACACCATCCGCGAGCTCGGCGTCGGCATCAACACGCTTCCGCACGCCATGCGTGAGCTTGCCAGCCTTGGCTTGCTGCAAAAACTCGACGACGTCGCGATCCGAACCGACCAGCTCTACTACCTCAATCGTCACGGCCAGGAGGTCTGGCGCGAAGCCCGTGGCGTCGACGCCGGTCACGACGTGCCGCAATTCTCAATCCACCGTGGCCGGCTTCAGGGCGTCATCCATCGCGCTGTCGAGGAGCGGCTTGGGCTAGAAGCAATCCACACCGGCTGCCGGCTTGGCGCCTTCACGCAGGACGAGAGCGGTGTCACCGCCTATTTCTTCGATCGCACTGGCGCACACATCCACACCGCGCGCGGCGATATCCTGATCGGCGCGGACGGCATCCATTCACGTGTCCGCGACACACTGTTCCCGAACGAAGGACCGCCGTGCTGGAACGGCCTGATGCTGTGGCGCGGCGCGCGCGACTGGCCGGTGTTCCTCACTGGCAAATCGATGA
Source organism: Bradyrhizobium diazoefficiens (assembly GCF_016612535.1). Classification (NCBI taxonomy): domain Bacteria; kingdom Pseudomonadati; phylum Pseudomonadota; class Alphaproteobacteria; order Hyphomicrobiales; family Nitrobacteraceae; genus Bradyrhizobium; species Bradyrhizobium diazoefficiens. The sequence continues at coordinate 52,785 of NZ_JAENXS010000007.1, read as the reverse complement.
TCGTGGCCGGTGGCCTCAATGCCAAGGTGGTGATCTATCCGATCGCGGAGGGATCGAGCCCTGCAAGCCGTCTCACCAATTGGGCGGTGCTGGTGAAAGTGGGCGAGGGCAATGCGCCGCCGCCGCGTAAGGAAGATTGGTCGCGGCCGGGCCGGCGCGAGGAGCTGATGCCCCACGTGGCGCGCTTCTCCGTGCCCTACATCGACGTCAAGAGCCTGATCTCGGCAACGCCGGAGTTTTATGAGTACCCGACCTGCGACCGCGATCCATTGCCCTATTGGTCGTCTGGGCGCGTCACGCTGCTGGGCGATGCCGCGCATCCCATGTATCCGGTCGGCTCGAACGGCGCCTCGCAAGCGATCCTCGATGCGCGCTGTCTCGCCGACGCATTGGTGCGTGCCGAGCATCCGCGTCAGGCGCTGATGGAATACGAGAAAAAGCGCCTGCCGATGACCGCGGACATCGTCCGCTCCAATCGCCGGGGAGGCCCCGAGGGGGTCATCGATGCCGTCGAGCAGCTTGCGCCCGACGGCTTCGACAATGTCGACAACGTCTTGAGCTATTCCCAACGTGAGGCCATCGTGCGCGGCTATGCCACCAAAGCCGGCTTCGCCGCAGTGCCGGGACTTGCAGCGGTGCGCGCTTGATCTGAGCCGCTAGCCGGCGCCCGGAGGCGGCGGCAGGAAGTGGATGTTGAACTCGGCGGCCATCGCCACCACATCCTCTGGTTTCTGTTCCTTCATGTTGTGAAGGCCCCAGAACAGATCGAACAGCTTGCGGGTCGGTGAAACCCAGAACAGCACCTTTGCGGTCTGGTCCGACTTGTTGAAGATGCCGTGCGGCACGCCCATGCCGAGCCGGATAAGGTCTCCCGGCGTTGCCTGCGCCTCGGAGTTACCGAGCATGAAGTCGAGCTTACCCTCCAGCATGTAGAGATACTCATCCTGGTCGGGATGGATGTGCGGCGGCACGAACGTGCCCGGTGGCAATGTCGCGTGCCAGGAGAAGCTGTTCTCGGTATTGCTCTTCGGCACATAGGTCTGGCCGAGGATGTTCCAGGAAATGCCCTGGATTCCCTCGTTGGCCCGTGTGATGCCGGTGATTTCGCTCTTCATTGTAGTCCTCCCTTAACGCGACGCGCGGCTTTAGTTCGCCGCCTTGCAGTCCTTGGCATAGCGGTCGCCGTAATTCTCAAAAACCTTCTGGACGATCTCGGTCTGGAACTTTCCGTCCGAACGCTTGGCGACTTTCGTAAGGTAGAAATCCTGAATCGGATAGCCGTTGGTGTTGAATTTGAATGCGCCACGCAGCGAGGTGAAGTCGGCCTTCTTCAGCGCGGCCCCAACGGCGTCCTTGTTCGAGAGATCACCTTTCACGCCTTTGACCGCGCTGCCGATCAGCATCGCTGCGTCGTACCCCTGCATGGCATACGTCCCGGGCACGCTATTATAGGCGGCCTCATAGGCGGCGACGAACTTCTTGTTCTGGGGGTTGTCGAGATTGGGCGCCCAGTTCGCGCCGCCGAACATGCCGACGGCGGCATCCTGCTGCGCCGGTAGCGTCGATTCATCCACCGTGAAGGCGGAGAGCACCGGAATGCTGTCGGCGAGCCCGGCTTGCTTGTACTGCTTGACGAGATTGACGCCGAGACCGCCCGGCATGAACGTGAACAGCGCATCGGGCTTCTGCGACGAGATCTTGGACAGCTCCGGCTGGAAGTCCAGCGTGTTCAGCGGCATGTAGGATTCTTCGACAATCTCGCCCTTGTAGTCGAGCCTGAAGCCGGCCACCGAATCCTTGCCGGCCTGATAGTTCGGCACCATCAGATACATCCGCTTGTAACCGCGGTCCTGCGCGACCTTGCCGAGGATCTCGTGGACCTGATCGTTCTGGTACGACGTCACATAGAAGAACGGGTTGCAGTCCTTGCCGGCGAAGGTCGACGGGCCGGCGTTGGGGCTTATCAGGAAGGTCTTCGATTCCGTGACCGGCCGATGAATGGCCTGCAGGACGTTGGAGAAGATCGGGCCGACCACGAAGTCCACCTTGTCGCGCTCAAGAAGGCCCTTGACCTTGGTAACCGCTGCGTCCGGTTTGAGCTCGTCATCGACCACGACAAGCTCGACATCGCGGCCCCCCATCTTGCCGCCGAGATCCTTCACCGCGAGCGCGAAGCCGTCGCGGACCTGTTGACCCAGCGCAGCAGCAGGTCCCGACAGGGTCACGATCATGCCCAGCTTGATCTTGTCCTCGGCGAGGGTGGGGCTCAGCGAGATGCCGAGCAGCAAGGCGGCTGCGGCCAAGGTCAATTGCGTCTTCATGATCCGTCCCCCGTGACTATCGGCTTGCGTCGCAAGCCGCGTACTCCGATCGAAGCTTATTCCGATGATGGCTGCCGCGGCAAGGAAGGGCCGAAGGCGTTGTGCCCTCGTGCAGACGAATGCATGCAAGCGGCGCGCCAATTGCTTGAAACTTAAAGAAAACAGCGTGCGGCGATTGTTGCAGCTTTAGGCTTGCGGCCGGTGCCGATTTATTTGAAGCTCAAAACGTTGGGGAATCCGTGGCCTCCGCTCCTGCCAACTGTCAGTGACTGCATCAAGATGCTCGATTCCGAGACCAAAGCCGTCGAAACGCCGGAGGACCATGCCGAAGAGCTTCGGTTGTGGCTGCGCCTTCTGACCTGCACGACCCTGATCGAGGGCGAGGTTCGCGGCCGGCTGCGGCAGCGTTTCGATGTCACGCTTCCCCGTTTCGATCTGATGGCGCAGCTCGACAAGGCGCCTGATGGCATGACGCTGTCGGACGTCTCCAAGCGCATGATGGTGTCCAACGGCAACGTCACCGGCCTCGTCGAGCGCCTGGTGGAATCCGGCCATCTCGACCGCCGCACTTCGGAGACGGACCGCCGTGTCCAGGTGATCCGCCTCACGAAACTCGGGCGTGCCGAGTTTCGCAGGATGGCCTCGGAACACGAGACCTGGATCGCCGATCTCTTCGCCGATTTGACGCCGAAGGACGTGCGCGAGTTGATGCGGCTCCTGGCCAAGACCAAGGCGTCGGCGCAGAAATCGGCCGCGCGACGCAAGCCTTAAGTCCACGGGCCGACCAGCCACCAGACCCATTTTGCTGCAGGAAAGTGCATGGATGCCCAAAATCCGCTATTGCGCCGAATTGCTTTAAGCCTAAAATGTTTTCCAGATAGTGCTGCCGGGTGCTTTCCATGCGCAAAGGAGCGTGCGATGGCCAACGCCGCCAAGGTTCAACTCTCGGGCTCGCATGACGGCAATGCCGCGACGGCCCATGTCGATACGTTTGCGCGGGCGCATCTGCCGCCGCCCGAGCTCTGGCCGGAGTTCATCTTCACACGGCCGGAGCTGAATTATCCGTCGCGTCTGAACTGCGTCAGCTACTTCCTCGATCGCTGGGTTGAACAGGGCCACGGTGACGCGTCTTGCGTCATCAGTCCTGCCGTCAGCTATACTTATCGTGAGCTGCAAGCACTGGTGAACCGCATCGCCAATGTGCTGGTCGGCAAGCTTGGTCTCGTCACCGGGGGGCGCGTGCTGTTGCGCTCTGCCAACAGCCCGATGATGGTTGCGACCTATCTCGCGGTGATCAAGGCCGGCGGCATTTGCGTGGCGACGATGCCTCTGTTGCGCGCCAAGGAGCTTTCCTATCCGATCCAGAAGGCGGAGATCACGCTCGCGCTCTGCGATGGAAAGCTCTCCGAGGAGATGGAGAAGGCGAAGACTGCGGCGCCCGGCCTCAAACACGTGGTTTATTGGGGCAATGGCGGGGGCGAATCGCTCGAGGCGCTGATTGCGGATGCGAATCCGGAGTTCACGGCGGTCGATACGGCTTCCGATGACGTCTGCTTGATCGCCTTCACCTCGGGTACCACCGGCGATCCGAAGGGCACCATGCACTTCCACCGGGACATGCTGGCAGTGTGCGACGGCTACGCGCGCAACATCTTGCGGGCCGGGCCGAAAGATCGCTTCGTCGGCTCGGCGCCGCTTGCCTTCACGTTCGGCTTCGGTGGCGTATTGTTTCCGATGCATATCGGCGCGTCGTTCGTTGTTCTCGAGAAGACGACGACCGACGACATCTTGACGGCAATCGAACGATACAAGACCACGGTCTGCTTCACTGCGCCGACCGCTTATCGTGCCATGATCGGCAAGCTTCCGGGCCGCGACATTTCTTCGCTGCGGAAATGCGTCTCAGCGGGCGAGACGCTGCCCAAGCCGACATTTGATGCCTGGCTGAAGGCCACCGGCATAAAGCTGATGGACGGTATTGGCTCGACCGAGATGCTGCACATCTTCATCAGCGCGACCGAGGACGAAATCCGTCCGGGCGCGACCGGCAAGCCCGTGCCCGGCTATGAGGCCAAGATCGTCGACGATGACGGCAATGATTTGCCGCCGGGCACGATGGGGAAGCTCGCGGTGCGGGGGCCGACCGGCTGTCGTTATCTCGCTGACGAGCGGCAGCGGAAATACGTCCAGAACGGCTGGAACATCACCGGTGACACCTATCTCATGGATACCGACGGTTACTTCTGGTATCAGTCGCGCTCCGACGACATGATCGTGTCGGCCGGCTACAACATCGCTGGCACGGACGTCGAAGCGGCGTTGCTGACTCATGCGGCGGTTGCCGAATGCGGCGTCGTCGGTGCGCCGGACGAGGCGCGCGGGATGATCGTGAAGGCCTACGTCATTGCCGCGCCCGGCGTGAGGCCCGATGCTCAGCTCGCGGCCGAGTTGCAGGAGCATGTCAAACGCGAGATCGCTCCGTACAAATATCCGCGTGCGATCGAGTTCGTGACGCAGCTGCCGAAGACCGAGACCGGCAAATTGAAGCGCTTTGCCTTGCGACTACTGGCGCAGGCGGCTGCAACGTCTTCCGGCGCTGCCACAGAATGAGATGAGGATCGAAAATTGTCCGGAACGACGCCGAAAGGCCCACAGCTTGCGGTGCTGCCCACTGCAGCCGAGGATCACACCGGCCCGAGGGCGCAGGTGCTCCAGCCGTCCGGCTGGCCGATGCCGAAAGGCTATGCCAATGGCATGGCCGCCGAGGGGCGCATCGTCGTCACTGGTGGTGTGATTGGCTGGGATGCCGAGGAACGTCTCGCGGATGGCTTCGTCGCGCAGGTGCGCCAGACCCTGAGCAACATCGCCGATATCCTTGCCGAGGCCGGTGCGCGGCCCGAGCACCTCGTTCGCCTGACTTGGTACGTCGTCGACATGGACGAGTACCTCGCAAACCTGAGGGAACTCGGCAAGATCTATCGCACGATCTTCGGCGCGCACTATCCCGCGATGGCGCTGATTCAGGTCGTCCGTCTCGTCGAGAAGGCGGCCCGCGTCGAGATCGAAGCCACCGCCGTCATTCCCCGCTGATCGCGCTGCCGGTCATCCAGCCTCTTCAACTTGCCTTGGCGAGGTCGTCGTCTTCGGGTGAATTCAGATAGACGCCTGACATCGTGTCGACCCAGCAGAGATGGTCGTGCACTTTCTTGACACCATCGACATTCTCCGCGGCAACGACCGCTGCCTGCCGCGCACGCTCCTCGGTAATGACGCCGCTCAAGTGAACGACGCCGTCACGCACAATGACGTTCAGCCCGAACGGGCACCACTCGTGCTTCTCCATGGCATCAATAATGTGGCCGCGGATGTGATCGTCGTCGGCGGTCGGATCCGGAACCTCGCGGGCGAGGCCCGCGACGGTCTGCAGAAGGTTGGCGCGCGACACGATGCCGACGACCTTGTCGCCGCGAACCACCGGTAGCCGCTTCACGTTGTTCCGTTCCATGAGATCGACGATCTCTGCAAGCGCAGTATCTTCGGTAATGGTGACAGGCGATGCGGTCATGACTTCCGATACCTTGCGGCCGTGTTCGTGGACAAAATCGCTGGCCGTCTTGCCCGAGCCGAGAATGAACCGCAGCCAGCGGCCGCGCTTGCGCCCGGTGCCGATTTCGCTACGGCGGATGAAGTCGCCCTCCGAGACCACGCCGACCAGCTTGCCGCTGTCGTCGACCACGGTGAGGCCGCTGACGTGACGCTTCAGCATGATGTTCGCCGCATCGACGATGCTGGTATCGGGCGTGACCGAGATGACCGACCGGGTCATGATCTGGTGGGCGCGCATGGAATGCTCCGCTTGATTATCAAACTGCGATAGACAAAATCTAGATCAGGCCCCGCGGTGGGACTTGACGCAGGTCAAGCCGACGGGCCAGTCCTTCCTGGTTAAGCGATTGTGATCAATCTCTGGAATTGATGCAGCTCAACGCTCTTCCGAGCGGGCGGCCATATCCTGCCGCTCACAGACCGAAGCGCGCAGGAATTGCTGGCCATGAGCGTTGTGAAAATCCTTCCTCGGACCGAAGAGCCGGTGTTGCCGGCGCCTTCCGTTGCCCCCCTTGCGGGCGTCGCTCCATCTGCGACGACTGCCCCGACCTCAGCCACCAAATCCGCATCAGAACCCTACCTTTTCGACCGCACGTTCCATGCGATGTTGGCGCGGTTCACGGGCGGGATTTCGCCGTCGGCCTTGCTGCTCGCCTGGCTCGATTGGAGCTCCCATCTTGCCGCGGCGCCGCAGCGACGGATGGACCTCGCTGGCAACGTCCTTCGTGACACCAGCCGTTTTTTGAAAGCCGTCGCGCACGCGACGTCACCGGGGCAAACGCCCTGGTCCGTGATCCGACCGGAGGGACAAGACCGCCGTTTCAAGCAGCCGCAATGGGAGGCTCCGCCCTTTAATCTGCTTGCGCAAGCGTTCCTGCTCGGAGAGCGCTGGTGGCACGACGCCGCGACCGGCGTTCGCGGCGTCTCGCGGGCGAACGAAGCCATCGTCGAATTCTCGGTGCGCCAGATGCTCGATATGCTGGCGCCGTCGAATTTCGTAATGACCAACCCGGAGGTGCTGGAGAAGACGTTTCAGAGTGGAGGAGAGAATTTTGTCTTCGGTTGGCAGAACTGGTGCGGCGACCTGATGCGGATGCTCTCGGCTGCCAAACCCGTCGGCAACGAGCAGTTTGTCGTCGGCAAAACGGTTGCGGCCTCTCCTGGCAAGGTCGTCTACCGCAACGAGCTGATCGAACTGATCCAGTACTATCCGACGACCGCGAAAGTGCAGGCCGAGCCGATCCTGATCGTGCCGGCCTGGATCATGAAATACTATATTCTCGATCTGTCGCCGCAAAATTCGCTGGTCAAATATCTCACCGATCAGGGCTTTACCGTGTTTGCGGTCTCATGGCGCAACGCGGATGCCAGGGATCGGGATGTTGCGTTCGACGACTATCGCAGGCTCGGCGTAATGGCCGCGCTGGATGCGATCGGCCGAATCCTGCCCGGGCAGAAGATCCATGCGCTCGGCTATTGTCTGGGCGGCACCTTGCTGTCGATCGCTGCCGCCGCGATGGCGCGCGACGGCGACGAGCGTCTCGGCACCGTCACTCTCCTTGCCGCGCAGACCGACTTCACCGAGGCCGGCGAGCTGACGCTCTTTATCAACGAAAGCCAGGTTGCCTTCCTCGAAGACATGATGTGGCAACGAGGCTACCTCGACACGGCACAGATGTCCGGCGCGTTCGCGCTGCTGCGTTCGAACGATCTGATCTGGTCGCATTTGTCGCACGATTATTTGATGGGCGAGGCGGCACCGCTCAGCGATCTGATGGCCTGGAACGCCGATGCGACGCGACTGCCCTATCGCATGCATTCGGAATATCTGCGCAAATTGTTCCTTGACAATGATCTCGCCGAAGGACGTTACCGTGTCGAGGGCCAAAGCATTTCGCTTTCCGACATTCATGTGCCGATGTTCGTGGTCGGCACGCTCGGCGATCACGTCGCGCCGTGGCGGTCCGTGCACAAACTCCACTATCAGGTCGATGCCGACCTGACCTTCCTGTTGACCAGCGGTGGCCACAATGCCGGTGTCGTCGCGCCGCCCGACGAGCCTGGACACAACTATCAGGTGATGACCAAGGCCGCTGACGGGCCCTATGTCGGTCCGGATGAATGGCTGAAGCTGGCGCCCCATGTCGAGGGATCGTGGTGGCCGGAATGGACCCGCTGGCTCATCGCGAGGTCCGGCGAGCCCTGTGATCCGCCGCCGATCGGGTATGGAGACATCGATAGCCTGCCGGATGCACCCGGCGACTACATCCACATTTAGTCCTCCGGCTCCGAATCCGGCGTCAGGTCGGAAGAGCGGAAGGGCTTGGCCTTGTCCAGTTTGCGATATGCCGTCGAAGCGGTTCGCAACAGCTTCTTTTCCCGCTTGCGGTCGAGAAAGCGAATACTAGCCGCGGGTATGGCCTCGTTCAGTGATGCGGCCAGCGTCTGACCGCGCGCATCGTCGTTCAACCGCCCGAGGGACTTTTGCGCCTTGCGCAATTGCTTGAGGATCGACTTCTGCTTCGTCAGCGACTTTTCGGCGAACAAATCCTCCAGCGACTCGATCGAATAGGTCAGTCGTTTGTTGAGAATCCGCAGCTTGTGCCGTTTCTCGACGTCGAGCTTGCGCAACTTTCGGGCTTTCCTGAGTAGCGTCCTTTCCCATTCGATCAGCTGCGCTGTCGCGTGATCGGCAAGCGGGCCGCGGCGTAGTCTGATGGCCTCCTTGCTGCGCCGGGTTGACCACGGGCCGCTCTCGATCCAGCTCGATATCTGTTCGACCAGGCGGCGATATCGCGCGGATTGCAGCGCGCGAGCCAGCAGGCGATGGCTCTCGGCGCGCTTTTCGTCCCAGTGCTGCAGCTCGGCGATCACGGCGAGCTCGTCGCCGGTCTCGGCCACGATGCGTTCAATCGCCACGTCGAGATCGCGCACCATGCCAAGCTGGCTATTCAGCCACCTCAACTCGGCCCAGACTTTGGGGCGCAGCGCATCGTCGACCATGGGCGAAAAGAAGCGAATGGCGGTGCGCAGATGGGTCAGCGCGATTCGGATCTGGTGCAGCGCGCCCGGATCGCCACGGCAGGTGCCCTCGTGCTGGGCGAGGACGGCGGCGAGGTGACGGCGGGCGATGATTCGAAAGGCCGTGTCGCAGGCCATGCCGGGGCTGAGGCGGCCCGGCAGCGTAGCGCGGCCTGGGGCCGGCCTGACGCGAGCGGTCGCCGTCGAACTCTTGGTGGGTCGCGCCATCCTGGTCCGCGCCAATCAGATTGCCTTACTGCTCTCGGCGATCGCGTCCAGGCAGCTCTGGAGCGTCTGCGCTTGTGTCCCGGATGCGTCGATGGTCGCCCAACCGATATGCCCGATATTATAGTGCTCTTGCAACGCAGCAACCTCTTGCGTGGCGTCGGATGCGTCGCCTCGGCGGCTACCGATTCGGGCCTGCCGGGTCTCCAGATCCGCGACCAGGAAGAGGCCGGTGAGAGGCACGTTGCAATCCCGGGCTAGCGTGGCGAAGGCATCTCGCTCGAAATCGCGCGCGAATACGCCATCGACGATCGCCGAATGGCCCTGGGCGAGCACACGGCGGGCGCATTGGGCCAACGTCTCGTAGACCCGTTCCGCAAGCTCGGGCGTGTATGCGGATGGCGGCAACCGCTCCGTGTCGACGAGCCCGAACATCTGCTTGCGAATGACGTCGCTGCGCAAGACCACGGCGCCCGGCTGCGGCGCCACAGTCGGCGCGAGCGCGCGCGCCAAAACCGTCTTGCCGGTACCCGACAGTCCGCCCACCCCGATCAGACGCGGGGAGGGAGGGTGGATCAGCGCCCGGGTAAGGTCAAAATAGCAGCGTGCTTCGTCGAGGATGCCGGCATCGTCGGAATGGGGCGGCTTCAGCCGTGCCAGCGCCACCTGGGCGCGGATCGCCGCCCGTACGGACATGAACAGCGGCAGCACGCCGAGCGCGTCGAGATTTTCGGCCCACGTCGCAGCAAGATAGCGATTCAGGACGATGTTTGCGGCAAGCGACTGATCGTGGCGCAACAGATCCATCAGTGTGAATGCGAGGTCGTAGAGCACGTCGACAGTCGCCATCTTCGCGTCGAATTCGATGGCGTCGAACAGGACGGGCTGCCGCTCGATCAGCACGATATTCGCCAAATGCAGGTCGCCGTGGCAACGGCGCACGAATCCCCGGCGACCGCGCTCCTCCAGCAGGGGGCGGGCGCGCAGGAATGCCTCGTGGGAAGCTTGCGTCAGCTGTTCGATCTCCGCGCCCTGAAGATGATTGCCGTTCCGCAGCCCATTGCTGTTGCCGTCGATCAGGGCAGGGATCGAGGAAACCCATGCCCTGCCATCGGCAGGCGTCGCTGCCGCGTGCGACGCCACGATCGCGTCGGCGATGGCTGACGCAAGGTCAACGTCGAACTGTAGCGCCTTCGCCAGATGATCCAGCGTCCGGCCTTCGTCGAAACGCGACATGTCGACTGCGTATTCGATCGGATGGCCGCGGCCGTCGACCTTCACTGATCCGTCTGGCTCTTCTGTGATGGCCACGACGCGATGATAGATTTGTGGTGCGTGCGGCCGGTTGATCCGCACCTCCTCCTCGCAGGCGGCCTTGCGTTTCTCGAGCGTCGAATAGTCGAGGAATGGAAACTTGACCGCCCGCTTGATCTTCAGCGCGCGCGTCCCGTCAAGGAAGACCGAAGCTGCGTGCGTGTCGATCCGCTTCACGCCGGCATGCGCCGTCAATGCCGCGAAGATCCGTTCCTGGGTCGCAGAATTGTCTGTCATCTCTGCCGGTATCCATGCAGATGGGGCGCCAGGCGGCCCTGCCGCGAACCAGGGTAACCCTTAGCGCGGGATCACGACCAGTCCTTGACTTCCGTCAAGGCTTGTCGTCGGCTGGCGGTGCGGAGTTTTCCCGGCTTGAGGAGGATCAAGCGTCCGGACCAAAGACGGCCTATTTTGGCCGGCAAGGAGAATCCCGATGCCCATCAAGGACGTCTTTCTGCCGCTCATTGGCCAGCCGCGTGCCCCCACGCTGGCCGCGATTGAGAAGTGCGTGGCCGTTGCGGCCGACCTCGGTGCTAGGGTGACTGGGCTTGCGCTCGAGGAAGATGTCTTCGTGCGGCCGAAGGTGGTATTCCCTGATGACCCGGAGGCCGCCGAACTCAGCCTCGTGCGCGAGGCGGGCGACACGCAGCAGCTCCTGAACGCATTCACCAATGCGACTTCGCGTATCGGCATTCGCGCTCAAAGCCGATCAGGCAGGGTGCCGGCGGACCAGATTGCATCAACTTTGGCTGAGCACGCGCGCTTCAGCGATCTTACGCTGATCCCCGTGAAGCCGCACGATAGTCGAACCGAAAATATCGTTGAAACCTTCCTGTTCCAATCCGGCCGGCCGCTGCTGCTCTGTCCGGAGCAGCATGTGGAGGCGCTGCGGCCGGAGTTCGAGAATGTCGTGATTGCCTGGGACAACTCGGCGCGTGCCGCGCGTGCAGTCGGCGATGCATTGCCGATCCTGCAGGCCGCCGCCGTGGTGCGCGTGATCACGGTGGCGGACGACAAGGGCGACTCCACCACGCAATCCGGCACAAGTCTCGTCGATCATCTTAGGGAACACGGGGTCTATGCGTCCTTCGAAACCGTGAAGGGCGGTGGCAGCTCGATCGGCAAGGTGCTGGGGAGCTGGGCGCAATCCCACAGCATCGACGCCATCGTCATGGGCGCCTACCACCATTCGCGTCTGAACGAGACCGTTTGGGGCGGCGTGACCAAGACGGTCATCGGCCAGCCACCGTGCTGGGTAATGATGTCGCACTAGGGGCGTTCTCTACGCGCCAAAGCCAGGTGTCCAGCCATCGGACCCGTCGCCCGAACGGACGAATGCAGTCATGTCGACCTACCGCCTGAAAAACCTGTTGTCGCCCCGGTCGGTCGCGCTGGTCGGCGCAAGCTCCCGGCCGGTCTCCGTCGGACGCGCGGTGCTGGAGAACATTCGCAAGGCGGAATTCAAGGGGCTGTTCGGTTTGGTGAACCCACGCCATGCCGAAATCGGCGGCGTCGCGGCAGTAAGTAGCCTGGAGCAACTGCCATTCGTGCCCGAACTCGTCGTCATCACCGCGCCGGCGCACGCGGTGCCTGACATCATCGACCGGGCCGGCCGTCGCGGCTCGGCCGGCGCCTTGATCGTTTCGGCGGGGCTTGGTCATGGACCGGGCTCGCTGCAGGAAGCCGCCACCGCTGCTGCCCGCAAACATGGCATGCGGCTGATAGGCCCCAACTGCCTCGGCATCATGATGCCCGGCGCAAGCCTCAACGCAAGTTTCGCAGCGCACATGCCCGCGGCGGGAAACCTCGCGCTGATCTCGCAGTCGGGTGCGATCGCGGCGGGTATGGTGGACTGGGCCGCCCAGCGCGGCGTCGGCTTTTCCGGCATCGTCACTATCGGCGATCAGATCGACGTCGACATCGCGGACCTGCTCGACCATTTCGCGATGGACCACAAGACCCGCGCGATCCTGCTCTATATCGAGGCCATCAAGGACGCGCGGAAATTCATGTCGGCGGCGCGCGCTGCAGCACGCGTGAAGCCCGTCGTCGTGGTGAAGTCCGGTCGCATGGCGCAAGGTGCGAAGGCTGCCGCCACGCACACGGGCGCGCTCGCTGGCGCGGACGCCGTCTATGATGCGGCCTTCCGCCGCGCCGGCGTTCTCCGAGTATCCGATCTGCGCGAGCTGTTCGATTGTGCCGAGACGCTTGGCCGGATCGGATCGCCGGCGGGAAAGCGCCTCGCCATTCTGACCAATGGTGGCGGTATCGGCGTTCTGGCGGTCGATCGGCTGGCGGACCTTGGCGGAGTTCCCGCACCCATGACACCAGACACGCGTCAGAAGCTCGACGCGGTGCTGCCGCCGACCTGGTCCGGCGCAAATCCTATCGATATCGTCGGCGACGCCGATGCGTCGCGCTATGCCGCGGCGCTGGAAGTGCTGCTCGACGACTCCGAGAATGATGCGGTCCTCGTGCTCAACGTCCAGACCGCGATCGCTTCGGCCACCGCGATCGCGACGACCGTGACGGAGCTTGTCGGCAAGTACCGCCAGAAGCACCGCAGTTGGGCCAAGCCTGTGCTTGCGGCCTGGATCGGAGCCGATCAGGGAATCATTGCGACGCTGTCCGACGCCGGCATTCCGAACTATCCGACTGAAGATGACGCGGTGCGTGGCTTCATGCATCTGGTCCGGCATCGCGAAGTGGTCGACGAACTCAGCCAGGTTCCGCCGGCGATGCCGGACACCTTCGTACCGGATGTTGCGGCTGCGAGACAGATCGTCGCGGCGGCTATCGCCGATGGCCGAAAATGGCTCGAACCCGTCGAGATCAAGCATCTGCTTGGCTGCTATGACATCGCAATCGTGCCAACCTACGCGGCGGCAGATATCGAGCAGGCCGTCGCCTACGCGGACGAGATATTCGCGCAAGGCGCCACAGTCGTGCTCAAGATCATGTCGCGCGACATCGTGCACAAATCCGATGTCGGCGGTGTCGTGCTCAATCTGACCACGCCGGTTGCGGTACGCACGGCGGCCGCTGATATTCTCGCGCGGGCGAAGAAGTTGTGGCCCGAAGCCCGCATCTCCGGCCTCATCGTCCAGGCAATGGTCGTCAAGCCGAAGGCGCGCGAACTGATCCTGGGCTTGGCCGACGATCCGACTTTCGGCACCGTTGTCGTGTTCGGCCGTGGCGGGACGGCGGTAGAGATCATCAACGACAAGGCCTTGGGGCTGCCGCCGCTCGATTTGCAGCTCGCCCGCGACCTGATCGAGCGCACACGTGTGTCGCGATTGTTGCCCGCGTACCGGGATGTGCCGGCCGTCAAGCAGGACGCTGTCGCCATGGTTCTCGTCAAGCTGGCGCAAATGGCGACTGACATCCCCGAAGTCCGCGAACTTGATATTAATCCGCTGCTGGCGGACGAAACCGGCGTGACGGCCGTCGATGCCCGCGTCGCGGTGGGACTGCTGCAGAGGAAATTTGCAGGCTCCGGCCCCGCCAATTTCGCCGTCCGAGCCTATCCGTCGCAATGGGAGCGCCGCCTCGCGCTCAAGGACGGCTGGCGCATCTCCGTGCGGCCCCTCCGTCCCGAGGACGAGCCGACCATTCACGAGTTCCTGCGTCACGTCACGGCCCACGATCTTCGCCTGCGCTTCTTCGCGCCGATGAAGGAATTTACCCACGAGTTCATCGCGCGCCTGACTCAGCTCGATTATGCGCGCGCGATGGCGTTCATTGCGTTCGATGACAAGAACGAGATGGTCGGAGTGGTGCGCCTTCACTCGGACTCGATCTACGAGAGCGGTGAGTACGCGATCCTGCTGCGGTCCGACCTCAAGGGCAGGGGGCTCGGCTGGGCCTTGATGCAGTTGATCATCGACTATGCAAAATCGGAAGGTCTGAAGACCATCTCGGGCGACGTGCTCAAGGAGAACGTCGTGATGCTCGATATGTGCCGGCAACTTGGTTTCGAGATCAAGCCGGATTCGACCGAGCCGGACATCTGTGAAGTCCGGCTGAAGCTCTGACGCGCGCCGGCTACGAGCGCGCTTCGGACGATGCGTCTGCGGCACTCTCCCTGGCCGTCTTCCGCATGTTCTTGACGATGATCGCGATCAGCGGCACCAGCACCGGCACGATCGTGCTGAGCGGATGATGAACCGCGCCGGTCAATTGGGCCTGAAACGCCCGGGCTTCGACTTGGAGAGCCTCGATCGACGTACGATGGATCTCATTGGCGAGCTCGATGTCGCGGCCTGAGGGCGAGCTGCCGGCGACCATGAACAAAACCGTCGCGATGACGAAATTGATCGCTCCAAGGACCGAGGCTGCGGCGATCGCGCTCCAGATCTGGACCAGGGCAAAATAAGCGGACAGTTCCAGCATCAGGAGCCCGAATGCGGCGATCAGCGCCGCGAAGGCCTGCAGGCCGAGGCCGATCAGCAGGTGACGCAGCCGAATATCCGCGATGATCCTGTCCGTACGCCACAGAGCGCGCAGATGTTTGACCACGTTCTCCGTATTCACCTAATGCCTCCTCAGCATGAAGCCGACCACCACGCCGAGCGCAAAGGCGGAAGCGAGCGAGGCGACAGGGCGCTCCGCGATGAGATCATGCAACTGGTCCTGCTCCTCGCTGACGGTTTCGCCGAGTTCGGCCAGCGCCGCGCTGATCTGATCAGCGAGGGCCTCGGCACGGTCCTTTGAGTTCTCGAACATATCCTCGCCGGCCGCGCTCAAGAGGCGCGTGACGTCGACCTTCAGCGCCCTCAACTCGTCGCTCATTCTGCCGGTGTCGAACATTGGTGGTCTCCATCGAATGGCGAGAGACTATGCACGCGAAACCAACAACCATTGATTTGCATCAAGCGGACGGGTGTTCGTGTTTGACGCAGGTCAATCGACCAACCCTATGTCGGCCTAGAAACAAACGATCCGGGACCAGTCGTCTCAAGAGGATATGCGCGTGAATTCGGAACCGCTGCTGCTGGCAACGCCGTCTGGCGATACGCTTGAACTGCGACCCGAGGGGCAGTGGATCGCAGCCAACGTGTCGGCGCTCGAAATGTTGTCCCGATCGGTCGGCGCGGATGTCGATCGATCGAGAGCCGTGACACTGGACATGTCCGGCATCAGCGCGCTCGATACGCTCGGCGCTTGGATTTTGGAGAAGCTGTCCCGCAAGGTGGCATCGTCGGAGCGATCAGCTGAGATCGTTGGCGTGGCCGATCATTTCAGCGGCTTGCTGGAGGAAGTGCGCCAGGTCAATCGCCACACGCCGCCGCCGGCGTCCGCACCCAACCCGGTCCTGCTCAGGCTGCACGAGCTCGGCAAGGCCACGCTCGGTGCCCGCGAAGACGTCGCGATCTTTTTGCAAATGCTCGGCGCTCTGTTCATGGCCGTGACCGGTGTCGTGCGACGGCCCCGCTCGTTGCGGCTGACATCGCTGGTCTATCAGCTCAACCGGATCGGATTGCAGGCGATTCCCATCGTCATGCTGATCACGTTCCTGATCGGCGCCATCATCGCCCAGCAAGGGTTTTTCCACTTCCGCAGGTTCGGCGCGGAGTCCTACACCGTCGACATGGTCGGCATCCTCGTCCTGCGCGAGCTCGGCCTGCTGATTGTCGCCATCATGGTCGCCGGCCGGTCAGGGAGCGCCTATACCGCCGAGCTCGGCTCGATGAAAATGCGCGAGGAGATTGATGCGCTCACGACCATGGGGCTCGATCCCGTCGACGTCCTGATCCTGCCGCGGGTTGCCGCTCTGGTCATCGCTCTGCCAATTCTCTCCTTCATCGGATCGATTGCCGCGCTCTACGGCGGCGGCCTGGTCGCGCAATTCTACGGCGACATGGGGCCTGCGATCTACATCGCGCGACTCCATGAAGCCGTCTCCGTCACTCATTTCGAGGTCGGGATCCTGAAGGCGCCGTTCATGGCGCTGGTGATCGGGATCGTTGCCTGCAGCGAGGGATTGCGCGTCAAGGGCAGCGCGGAGTCGCTAGGGCGGCAGACCACCACATCGGTGGTCAAGTCGATCTTCCTGGTGATCGTGCTCGATGGCTTGTTCGCGATCTTCTTCGCCTCAATCGGAATGTGAAGATGCCCGAACCGAAGGACGAGCTCGCGATCCGCGTCAGTGACCTTGTGGTCGGTTTCGGTCGCCAGACCGTGCTTGACCATCTGTCGCTCGACGTCCGTCGCGGTGAAATCCTCGGGCTCGTCGGCGCATCCGGCGGCGGCAAGTCGGTGCTGATGCGCACCATCATCGGCCTCATCCCGCGCCGCGGCGGCACCATCGAAATCATGGGGCAGCCGATCGGTGGCCCGCATGACCGCGGCACGGCTGCGACTTGGGGCATCCTGTTCCAGCAGGGGGCGCTGTTCTCCTCATTGACGGTCCGGCAGAACATACAATTTCCGCTTCGCGAAAATCTCGTGCTGTCACAGGAGCTGATGAACGAGATGGCGATCGCCAAGCTCGAGATGGTCGGGTTGCGTCCGCAGGATGGCGACAAATATCCGTCGGAACTCTCCGGCGGCATGACCAAGCGCGTGGCGCTGGCGCGCGCACTCGCGCTCGATCCGCCGATCCTCTTCCTCGACGAGCCGACCTCCGGCCTTGATCCGATCGCCGCCGGAGATTTCGACGCGTTGATCAGGACGCTGCAGAAGACTTTGGGCCTCACCGTCTTCATGGTCACCCATGATCTCGCGAGCCTCACCACTGTCTGCGACCGGGTCGCCGCGCTCGCCGACGGCAGGATCGTGGCGATCGGTCCGATGCGCGAACTGCTGCAGTCCGAGCATCCCTGGGTGCGCGCCTATTTCCACGGCAAGCGCTCGCAGATGTTGCAACCACAGATGAGATGAGACATGGAAACCCGCGCTCCCTATGTGCTGATCGGCACTTTCGTGCTGGCCGCGATCCTTGCGGTGTTCGGCTTCGTCTATTGGCTGAACAACACTGGCGGCATCGGGCCGCGCACGAATTACCACGTGCAGTTCCAGGGGCCGGTGCCGGGTCTTCTGGTCGGCGCCGGCGTGCTGTTCAACGGCATCCGTGTCGGTGAGGTGACGCAGCTTGGCCTTGCGCTGGACAATCCGCGCTTCGTCAACGCGACGATCTCGGTCGCCTCTGCGACGCCGGTGCGCACCGACACCAAGGTTGGCCTCGATTTCCAGGGTCTGACCGGCGTGCCGGTGGTAACACTGGAGGGCGGCATGATTGTCGCCAGGTCGGGCGAGCCCCTGACCTTGATCGCGGAAGCCGGCGCGGGCCAGAGCATGACACAGGCGGCGCGCGATGCACTGCGGCGCGTCGACACCGTGCTGGAGGACAATTCCGGCCCTCTGAAGGATACGATTGCGAATTTCAAGACGTTCTCCGACGGCCTCGCGCGCAACACCGGCAAGCTCGACGGCATTCTGGCGGGCCTCGAGAAGATGACCGGCGGTGGGACGCCCACGCAGAAGATCACCTATGATCTCCGCAGCCCGCAAAATCTCGGGCCGGCCGGCAAGACGCTAACGGCTTCGCTGGCCATTCCCGAGCCGACCGCTGTCGCGATGCTCCAGACGCAGCGCATGCTATTCTCGCCAGTTGGTGACAATTCTGGCTTTGCGGACTTCATGTGGGCGGACAGCATTCCAAAACTGATGCAGGCGCGGCTGATCGACAGTTTCGAGAACTACGATATCGCCCACGCCCCGCTGCGCTCGGCCGACCTCGGGCAGGCGGACTGCCAGCTCCTGATCGACATCAGGCGCTTCCGGATCGCCACGGACGGTGAGACCCGGGTCGAGATCGGACTGTCGGCGCGGATCGTCGACAAGAATGGCAAGGTGATCGCGTCACGTCTGGTCGAGACCAGCGAGAAGCTCGACAAGGTCGAGCCGGCTGCCGCGGTCGCGGCGTTCGACGCGGCCTTCGCACGCATCGCAAAAGAACTGATCGGTTGGACGGTGCAGGCGGTGTAGGGCCGCCAACGGCCTATTCGAGCGTTTTGAAATAGGACAGAAGGTCGTGGATCCGGTCCGGATCGAGCTCGAAGGCGGGCATGTCGGCGTGGCCGGTATAGATGCCTTCGGCGAGCGCTTCCTTGAGGGTATCGATCGGGTAGCGTTGATGCAGGGTCCTGAACGGCTGAGGAATCTTGAGCGGGCTTTCGGAACGACGGTCGATTGCATGGCAGTGCGCACAATTGGCCCGCGCATAAGCCTTGCCGCGTTGTTCGGCGGTCGGCGCAGCGAGCGCGGGGTGATCAGAAGCAGCCCAATCAGGGTGTGGCACAACGTGTTTTGCAGCATGGAAATCGGTCCCGTCGAATTCTCGAAGCAGAATAGGGCGGGGATGGGCGTCAAATTTGATCTGGGTCAATCGACTTTGGCGTGATGCAGTAAAATGCACTCCGCGCGGTGGGTACCGTCAGGTACGGAGATCCGGCGGCGCCGGGAGCGGTGGATGAGAACTTCGGTGACGATGATTGAGCCGAATGGCCATTTTTGCAGCGATTGTGCGGTCCGCGGCTTTGCGGTTTGTGCGTCGTTGGACCCGGCCGAGCTCAGGGAGTTCGAGCATCTCGGGCGTCGCGTCCATTTCGCTGCGGGAGAGACCGCGTTCTCCGAAGAGGACATCACGACCTCGTTCTACAATCTCCTTGAAGGGGTGATGCGGCTCTACAAACTGCTGCCGGACGGACGGCGGCAGATTGTGGGCTTTGCGCTCCCCGGCGATTTCCTGGGGATGAATATGTCCGGCCGCCACAATTTTTCGGCCGATGCGATTGGCGCGGTGACCGTGTGCCAGTTCTCCAAGATACCGTTCGGTCGCTTCATCGAGGACCGGCCGCATCTGCTGAAACGGATTAACGAGCTGGCAATCCGCGAATTGAGCCAGGCGCGCGACCACATGGTTCTGCTCGGCCGTCGCTCGGCGGATGAAAAGGTCGCGACGTTTCTGCTCGGCTGGCGCGAGCGGCTGTCCTTGCTCAAGGGACCGTCGAACGCGGTTCCACTTCCGATGAGCCGGCAGGACATCGCAGATTATCTCGGGCTGACGATCGAGACCGTCAGCCGTACCTTCACCAAGCTGGAACGGCATGGAGCGATCGAGATCGTTCACGGCGGAATCGGCCTGCGCGATCCCGCGCGGGTCGAGGCACTGGCTGCGGCCTGAATCCTGGGCCGGCCGGAGTGCTCGCTGATTTTTGATCCCGATCAATGACAGCGGTTATGCGTCGCGAATAATGCCCGAAACAAAGCTTGGGAGGGCACGATGCCGATCGACGCGCTGCTGGTGACCATCGCCGTTGTAGCCATGTTTGTGACGTTCGGCCTGGCTTTGGCTTGGGCGGACCGACAGACCGGCGCCGGTCGGCTCGATTCACATACTAAGCCCCGAAGTTCCTGAGATCGCTATCGCATTTTGGCGCGACTGCCGTAGATTCTTCCTCGGCCAGTTCAGCCGTTCCGCAGGGGCCTTGAGTTCAACTGCGACGTGCTGTCTCTGCAACTCTGCATGGGCCAAAATGCATCGACGCACCCTGCGGATGCGCTTCCGTGGGCGAGCGCGGCATTTTAACTACACTTGGCTCAAACTGTGTCCGTGCTTTCCGGTTGAAAAGCCCGGCAACACTGACTACGCAGGAACTCCAGTGCCTCGCAGTCTTAGGAGTCCCGGCGTGCCTCAGGACAAGACCGGCGACCCCCGGCAGTCGTCGGGCAACAAACTATCGGTTCTGCGCAAGCATCCGATCTTTGCAGATCTGGATCCGGAAGCGCTCGATCAGCTCTGCCGCTACGCCAAGCACACCACGGTCAAGCGCGGTGCGACGATTGCCGCCAAGGGGGACCCCGGCAACAATCTGTTCGCGGTGATCACCGGAACAGTGAAGATTTCCTCCTCGTCGCCGGATGGCCGGAATGCCATTCTCAATCTGATCGGTCCCGGAGAGATATTCGGCGAGATCGCCGTGCTTGATGGTGCACCGCGGTCGGCGGATGCGACCGCCAACACCAATTGCGAGCTCTACATCATCGACCGCCGCGACTTCCTTCCGTTCGTGAAGAGTCAGCCAGCGCTGGCGATGAAATTCATCGAATTGCTCTGCGCGCGGCTGCGCTGGACCAGCCAGCAGGTCGAGCAGGTCATCTTGCAGAATCTGCCGGGCCGTCTTGCCAGTGCACTGCTCGGCCTCACCGAGGAGCGCAAATTCGACTCCGGCAGCGGCACACTCGCGATCACCCAACAGGAGATCAGCGAGATGGTGGGGATGACGCGCGAGAGCATCAACAAGCAACTGCGCGCATGGTCCGGGCGCAATTGGGTCCGCCTCGAGCACGGCGCCATCGTCGTGCTCGATACCGATGCGCTGCGCGAACTCGCCGAAAGCGGCCTCGACGGCGAGTAGACGTCTCGCACTTAATTGTCGATGATGGCGACCGCGCGCGTCCAGCCCGCGGAGGCGCGTTCGATCTTCACCGGGAAGCATGACACCGTGAATCCCGTCGAGGGCAATTGCTCGAGATTGTGCAGCTTCTCGAGATGGCAATAGCCGATGTGCCGCCCCGCCTTGTGGCCCTCCCAGATCAGGCTCGCGTCTTTTGTCTCTGCATATTTCCTGGCGGTGAAGACGAATGGTGCGTCCCAGCTCCAGCCATCGGTGCCGGTCAGGCGCACGCCACGTTCGAGCAGGTATATGGTGGCGTCATAACCCATGCCGCAGCCGGAGTTGACGTAATCAGCCAGGCCGAATTTTGCGCCGGCGCTGGTGTTGACGACGACAATCTCGAGCGGCGAGAGCGTATGCCCGATGCGTTTGAGCTCGTTCTCGACGTCGTCGGCGGCGGCGACATAGCCATCTGGAAGATGCCGGAAGTCGAGCTTCAGCCCGGGCTGCAAGCACCACTCCAGCGGAACCTCGTCGATGGTCCATGACCGCTCGCCACGATTCATCGTCGGATGGAAGCGCCAGGGTGCGTCGAGATGCGTGCCGTTGTGCGTAGACAGCGAAACTTGCTCGACGGCCCAGCCCTGGCCGTCCGGCAGGTCCTGTGCCTTGAGACCGTCGAAGAACTGCAGCATGCGCGGCAGTCCCTGCTGATGATCGATATATTGAATTGTCGGGTGATTGCCCGGCGGATCGGCTGGCACGTCGTTCTGCAACGGCACGGAGATATCGATCAGCTTCCGCGGCATGGGCGTTTCCCTCGAGATGTTCCGTCATCTTGAGGGCGCCGCGCCGGCTGCGTCAAGAGACGCGCCGGCGCGATCAGCTCAATGCAGAATATGTCGCGGCAGCCAGAGCGAGATCTCCGGCAGGAAGGTGACGAGCATCAGCACGAACAGCATGACGCCGTAGAACGGCCAGATCTTGCGCATGACCTCTTCGAGCGAAACCTTGCCGACGGCGCAGCCGACGAACAGGATCGCGCCGACCGGCGGATGGCATAGGCCGATGCCGAGGTTGAGCAGCATGATCATGCCGAAGTGGACGGGGTCGACGCCGAAATTCTGCATCACCGGCAGCAGGATCGGCGTGGCGATCAGGATCGATGGCGCCATGTCCAGGAGCGTGCCGAGCAGCAGCAGCAGGACATTGAGCAGCAGCAGGATGACGTATTTGTTGCTGGAGATCGACAGGAAGAACGCCGTCATCTTCGCCGGCATCTGCGTCAGCGCCATGATGTAGCCGACTGCGGAGGCGCAAGCGATCAGCGTCATCACCATTGCAACGGTGCGCAACGTCCGGTGCAGCAGCACCGGCAGATCGCGCCATTTGTAGTCGCGGTAGACGAACATGGTGACGAAGAACGCCCAGATGCAGGCAACTGCGCCGGCTTCGATCGCGGTGAAGATACCGCCCAGGATGCCGCCGAGGATGATGACGAGCGTGATCAGGCCCCAGGCCGCGTCGATCGTGATCTTGATCGCATCCTTGGCCGGCACGGTGCGGCCGTGCGGGTGGCCTTCGCGATAGGCAATCACCAGGCACAGGATGATCAGCGAGAATCCGATCAACAGCCCCGGGAAAACGCCCGCCATGAATAGCGCGCTGATCGAGATGGTGCCGCCGGTCGCGAGCGAATAGAGCACGGCGTTGTGGCTTGGTGGCACCAGCAGCGCCTGCACCGAAGACGAGATCGTCAGGTTGGTCGCGAACACGCGCGGATAGCCGTTCTTCTCCATCTGCGGGATCATCACCGAGCCGATCGCCGAGGTGTCGGCCACCGCGGAGCCGGAGATGCCGCTGAGGAAGGTCGTCGCCAGCACGTTGACGATCGAGAGCCCACCACGCAGCCGGGTCAAGCCGACCAGCACGTCGGCAAAGGCGACGAGCCGCCGCGCCATGCCGCCTTCCGCCATGATGGCGCCGGCGAGCACGAAGAACGGGATCGTCAGCATCGCAACCTTGCTGACGCCGTCCGAGATCTTCAGCATCAGGGCTTCCAGCGGAATGCCGACCGACAGCGCGCCGGCGATCGCCGCCATGGCCAGCGAATAGGCGATCGGCATGCCGATCAGGAAGCACGCGATCATCGTGCCGAGGAGGATGAAGATGTCCATTGTGATGACTCCCGGCTCACTCGAAGGGGGCGGTTTCGGGATGCTTGCCGAGCGGGTCGGGCGGCACGCCGAGGAAGATCCGCTCGATCACGAACAGCAGCAGACAGAGGCCGCCGATCGGAATCGGCAGATAGGTGACGCCGACTGACAGTGAGGGGAAATCGGGGATGGTGTTGTACCAGGTGACCTCGACAAGACGCTCGCCCCAGATCACCATGAACAGCGCGATCAGCGCCATCAGCAGCTGAACCAGGATGTCGGTTGCCCGTTGCAGGGGCAGTGGAAGCTTCTTGGCGAAATAGGTGATGCTCATGTGCAGGTTAAGCCGGTAGCCGGCGGCGGCACCGATGAAAGTCAGCACGATCGTCAGCAGCACCGCCATCGGCTCCGGCCAGGAAGCCGCGCTGTTGAGCACGTATCGCGTAAACACCGCCCACGGGATCACCGCGGAGATCAAGACCAGTGCGATGCAACCGACGATCACGCACAACAGGTAGAGGAAGTCCATCGCTCGGCGAAACAGTGCGGCCATCCGCGTTTCCTGCTCTGTCAGTGGTTCAGATTGTCGAGGCCAAGCGCGATGAGGGACCATCGCGCCTGGCTTTGGTTGGAGCCGGATCGGGCTCAGAGCGCCTGGATGCGCTTGATCATGGCCTGGTATTTCGGACCATACTTGTCCCAGACCGGCTTGACCGCATCCTGGAATGGCTTCTTGTCGGCGATCTCCACGATCTCGCAGCCGGCGGCCTTGGCCTTCTCCATCGCCGTCGTCTCGTACTTCTTCCAGAGTTCGCGTTCCTCGAGTTGGGCTTCGCGCGCGAACTTCTTGATCAGCGCCTGGTCGTCTGCCGACAGCGCGGTCCAGGACCGCTTGGAGAAGCAGAGGATCTCGGGAATGATCAGGTGCTCGGTCAGCGAATAGTATTTCGCCGCGGTGTAGTGGTTGCTGAACACGTAGCTCGGCGGGTTGTTCTCCGCGCCGTCGATCACGCCGGTCTGGAGCGAGGAGAAGACCTGGTCGTAGCCCATGGCGATGCCGTTGCCGCCGAGCGCGTTGACCATGTCGATGAAGATCGGATTGCCGATCACGCGAAGCTTCAGGCCATGAACGTCGGCGATCGACTTGATCGGATGCTTGGTGTTGTAGAAGCTGCGCGCGCCGGAATCCATCCAGCATAGACCGACCAGATTGGCGTTCGGGCTCGCGGTGATCTTGTCGAGCAGCTCCTGGCCGACGTCGCCGTCCATCATCTTCCAGGATTGCGCCACGTTCTTGAACAGGAACGGCATGTTGACGACGTTGATATCGTCGATGATCGGGCCGACTGCGCCGGCGCTGACGCGCAGCATCTGGATTGCGCCGATCTGGGTCTGCTCGATCGTCTCCTTCTCGGCGCCGAGTTGCGCGGAGGGATAGGTCTGGATCGAAAGCCGGCCCTGGGTTGCCTCCGCAAGCTTCTTGCCCATGCTCTCGACGGCGGCAACCGTCGGATAACCGACCGGCTGCACGTCGGCGGCCTTGAACACGGTCTTGGTCTGGGCGTTGCCCGACGAGATCGGAGCCAACGTTGCTGCTCCAAGCCCGGCACTCAATTTGATGAAATCACGGCGTCTCATGGTAGTCCTCCCTCGTTGCTTCTTCAGGCGTGTGTCGTCGTTGACCGGTGCTCCGGTCATTCCGTGCTGGCGAAAAACTCCGGATTGGTATGTTGGGTCTCCGAGATGTCGCGGAGCAGCCGGTCGAGATGCCGCTCCATCGCAATCCCGGCACGTTGCGGATCGCGTGCCTCGATCGCCGCGAGGATCGGCTCGTGCTCGGCGATCACCTGCGTCATGCGCCCGGCGACCGGCAGCGTCAATTGGCGATAGCGATCGACGTGCACCTTCACATGCATGATCAGCGTCCAGATCCCGGGATGTCGGGCGACGTCGGCGACGGTGGCGTGGAACAGCTCGTCGGCCTGGTGAAAGGCAACGCGGTCGCCGGCCTCATCCGCCTCGCGCTGGCGTTCCACGATCGACCGCAATTGCAGGATCTGGCTTGTGGTGGCGCGTTCGGCCGCGAGCCGTGCGGTGGTCTCTTCCAGCGCCTTGCGGATGATGATGGCCTCGGGCAGGGCGGCGAGCGGGATGCGGGACACGAAGATGCCGGATTGCGGGAAAACGTCGAGCAAGCCCTCATCGGCGAGCTTGAGGATCGCTTCGCGCACAGGCGTCCGGCTGACGCCATAGGTGAGCGCGATGTCGGCCTCCGAGACTACTTCGCCCGGCCGGCGGCGCATCGACACCAGCTCGCCGCGCAACTCGCCATAGATGCGCGACGACGCCGTCGCCCGCTGCGGCGGCTTGCCGCGGCGCGGGCTGATGGCGGCCGGGGCTGGCGCGGCCTGGGGTTTCCTCGTTGTGCGTGCGGGCATGCTTATGGTTGAAAATTGATATATTAGTATACGAGGCAAACTGAGCGGAGATCAACTAGGCAGATTGGCCTATTGGTGCGCTGCAGCAGGATTTGCAAGGTCACGGCGAATGGTCGGATACCAGCTTTCGTCGCGTTCAGCGGACAGCTCCGCGCTCATGCGTCCCTCCCTAGATCCATTTCCCCTGGAGCTTTCCTAGGGTCGCGTGGAGTGGCGAGTCCAAGTTGAAGGGGGTATCGATCGATACCGATTTTGGATCGATCAGGCGATCGCGAGGGCGCCAACACACCAAGTGCTCTCTCTTCGCAGGCGAGGATGGGTGCGCTACGACCCGACTTCGAAAACACCGGAAGGATGTGACCGTGACGGACTATCGCAAGCTCTTCGACCTCACCGGCAAGACGGCCGTGGTGCTCGGCGCTGCATCGGGCATCGGCAAATCGTCGGCTGAGGCGCTGGCCGGGCTCGGCGCCCGTGTCGTCTGCGCCGATCGCGCGCTTGACGCGGCAGAGGCGACGGCCGCTGGCATCCGCGACAAGGGCGGCTGGGCCGAGGCCGCCGCCTGCGACGCCGCGAGCGCAGCCGACGTTAATGTGCTGGCCAAAACCGTGATGCAGAAATTTTCGCGGCTCGATATCGCGGTGACGACGCCGGGGCTCAACATCCGGAAAACCATCCTCGACTACACCGAGGAGGATCTCGATCGCGTCATCACGTTGAATGTGAAAGGCACCGTCTGGTTCTTCCAGGCCTTCGGCCGCATCATGGTCGAGCAGAAGGGCGGCAGCATCATCGCCTGTTCGTCGGTCCGCGCCGTCACGATCGAGCCCGGCCTGGCCGTGTATGGCTCGACCAAGGCCGCGATCGGCCTGCTGGTGAAGGGCTTTGCCTCCGAGGTCGGCCATGCCGGCGTCCGCGTCAACGCTATCGCGCCCAGCATTGCCGAGACGGCGCTGACCGACCCGTTCAAGCAGCGCCCCGACATCTACAATCTCTACGCCGGCCACACCGTGTTCAACCGCTGGAGCAGCGCAGACGAGGTCGCAACGGCCGTGGCCTATCTCGCCTCGGATGCCGCGAGCTATGTCAGCGGCAGCACGCTGTTCGTGGACGGCGGCTGGACTGCCGTCGATGGTCCGCCGACCGGTCTCACTCAGTTGAACAAGTAGAACCATCCGCATCTAGCTCGTGAAGCCCACGCGCTGGCGCAGCTCCTTGTGATCTGCGCCGGTCAGCAGCGCGATCAGCGCCGCCGCTTCCTTCGGATGTGCGGCCCGCGCCGCGACGCCGGCCGTGTACATCGTCACGAGCTCGCGTCCCGGCGGCAACGAACCGGACAGCGCGATGCCGTCGGTCGCGATGATCTCGGTCGCCTGCGTGCATCCAATCGGCCTCGTAGCGGTGGACGTCGCCAGCTCGCGCATCGCTGTTGCGCCGCTCGGAAAGATCTTCAGGCGCGAGGCGACCTCGTAGGCGATGCCGAGTTGATCCAGGATTTTTGCAACGTGCTGGCCTGCCGTCGAAGCCTTGGTGTCGGGAACGTAGATGGCATCCGCGGAGCGCAGGACCTCGCGCAGATCGGTTTCGGTCTTCACGGTCACCCTGGGATCGCGGCTGCGCACCGCCAGCGCGGTTTCGACCCGGCCGACATCGGCGATCGAGGAGGGGACGACAAGCTTCTCCGCGGCAAGCTTTGCGAGGAGAGCGTGCGTCAGGATCACGAGATCGGCTGGCGTGCTTGTGCGCAGCTTGTCCGCCATCACACCGACCGCACCGAATTCGCCGTCGATGCCGAATCCGGTCTTCGCCTCGAAGACCTCGCTGAGGCCGCGCACCAGGCCTTGCGCCGCGCCGCCGCTCAGGATGTTCACTGTGGTCACGATGCGAGCTCCATGGCTGCGATGATTTTGTCACGCGTGATCGGCAGGTCGCGCACACGCACGCCGAGGCTATCGTAAACCGCATTCGCGATGGCCGCCGTCACCGGGCCGTGCGCGGCTTCGCCGGCGCCGACCGGTTCGATCTCCGGCTGCTGGATAATCTCGACGTCAACCGCCGGAACCTCGCTGAATGTCAGGATTGGATAGTCGGTCCAGGAGGTCGATGTGATGTGCGTCCGATCGAAGCGGACGCACTCCTTCAGGACCCAGCTCGTCGCCTGGATGGTGCCACCCTCGATCTGGTTGACGACGCCGTCCGGGTTGATGGCCTCGCCGACATCGACCGCGAGCGTCAGCCGCTTCACCCGGATATCGTCGGCGCCTTCGATCTCGGCAATTGCGGCGCAATAGGCGCCCGTGTTCTTGTAGCGCGCAAAGCCCACACCGTGGCCGATGCCGGTTTGCTTCTGCGGCTTCCACGCGGCGCGTCGCGCGGCGGCGCGGATAACTTCCTTTGCACGCTCGTCTCGCAGATGACGCAGGCGGAACGCGATCGGGTCCTCGCCGCGCAGAACGGCGATCTCGTCGAGCAGGGACTCGATGGCGAACACATTGCCCTGCGCGCCCAGCGTCCGCAGCGCCGAGGTGCGCACCGGCATGGTCAGCAAGCGATGGCTCGTGATCGTCCAAGCCGGGAAGTCGTAGAGCGGAACGGAGTTGCGATCTCCTCCGCCGCCATTGGCCGCCGGCGGATTCGTCGAGATCATGCGCGGGTAGGGATTTGCGATTTCGGTCGCCGCGAGCAGTGCGGGCTGCGTCGCGCGTCCCGGCCGCGCCGCATGGCCGTTGCTCCAGATCCCATGACGCCAGCCGACGATCTCGTTGTCCGCGTCGAGATCAGCCTCGATCTCGATGGCCATGGCCGCCCCGAATGGCGCATGGGACATCTCGTCGTGGCGCGACCATTGCACCCGCACGGGGCGGCCGCCGGCGGCTTTGGCCAGCAACACCGCATCGAGCGCGACATCATCGGCCGCATTGTGTCCGTAGCAGCCGGCACCCTCCATGTGCTCGACGACGATGCTTTCAGTCGGCAGCTTCAGCACGATCGCGAGATCGGCCCGCAGCAGATAGACGCCCTGGCTGTGTGTCCAGACATGAACACGATCACCATCCCATTGTGCCATCGCGCAGGACGGCGCGATCGAGGCGTGTGCGATATAGGGACGGGTGTATTGCCGGCGCAGGGTGCGCGCAGATTTCGCTGAAACTACCGCCGGCCGAGTGTCGATGACGGTGGTTTCGACTGGCTGGCTTCTCAGGAAGCCAGCCAGATCGTCCTGATCGGGCAGCGGCGCGCCAGCTGACCAGGTCGCGCCCTTGCGCAAGGCATTCAGTGCGGCTTCCGCCGCGACCTCGCTGTCGGCAACGACGCCCGCAAAGCCGCCGTCGCGGACGATCGCGACGAGCCCGGAAACAACGCGCGCGGTTCCTTCGTCGAGCGCGATCAGCTTCGCGCCAGAGACGTCCGGCCGCAGCATGCGCCCATGCAGCACGCCTGGCAGGGCATGATCATGGATGAAGCGCGGCCGCGCGAACACCTTGTCGGGAATGTCGACGCGCTGGATCGAACGCCCGGCCACGCTGCGTGCGATGGCGGACTTCGCCACGGTGCCCGCTGTGGCTTCCTGATCGAGCGAGACGTCATCCGACAGTTCCCAATAGCTGGTCCTGACGTTACCCGGGCCCGAGATCGTGCCGTCATCGACGCCGAGCAGGGATGCATCGACGCCAAGACGTTCCGATGCTGCTGTGAGGAAGCGTTGGCGCACCTCGGCGCAGGCGTGGCGCAACGCGCGGCCGGATTGCTGGACGGACAGGCTGCCGGAGGTGACGCCCTCGTTCGGGCTTGCCGCGGTCGAGGCGCGGATCATCTCGATGCGGCTGATCTCGACGTCGAGCTCGTCCGCCGCGATCTGCGCCAGCGCCGTGACGATGCCCTGGCCAATCTCGACCTTGCCGGGCGAGATCGCCACACGGCCTTCGCCGGTGAACCTCACCCAGGACGACAGTCTTGGATTGGCTGCCAGGCTGACCGGCAGTTTCGGGGCAGGGGACGGCGCACTCATGACATTGCCATCTCCGATGCCGCCCGGAGCACGGCGCGGACCATGCGATTGTGCGATCCGCAGCGGCACAGATTGCGATCGAGTGCGGTTCTGACATCGGCTTCCGTCGGCGAGGGATTGCGCCTGAGCAGCGCCGCCGCGCTGATCAGGATCCCCGAGACGCAATAGCCGCATTGCATCGCCTGTTCGGAGATGAAAGCGCGTTGCAGCGGATGCGGATGCTCGACTGCCCCGAGGCCCTCCACCGTGACGACGTCCTTGGTTGCCACCGACCACATCGGCATGTCGCAGGAGGCCATTGCGCGGTCGCCGACCATCACGTAACAGGCCCCGCATTCACCGGCTCCGCAACCGAAATGCGGACTGGTGATGCCGAGCCGGCCGCGCAGTACATCGAGTAGCGCCTGATCGGGGTCGGTATCCACGGAAGCCGCTACGCCGTTGAGCTGGAATTGGATGGTGGCCATGCCCGGCCTCAGGACTTGTCGAACTTCTTGACGACATCGGCCCATTTCGCGATGTCGCCGCGCAGGAACTTTTCGAACTCCTCGGGCGACATCGACATGGGTACGGCACCCTGGTCGGTCCAGAGCTTGACGATGTCGGGCCGCTTCACCATCGCGTTCACGGCAGCGTTGAGCTTGTCGATGACAGGCTTCGGCGTGCCCGCCGGCGCCATCAAGCCAAGCCAGATCGTCGCCTCATAGCCTGCCACACCGGCCTCGCCGGCAGTCGGCACGTTCGGCAGCACCGCCGAGCGCTGCTTGCCGGTGGTCGCGAGCGCGCGGACCTGGTTCTCTCCGATGTTCGGCGCCATCGCCGGCACCGCGTCGATCATCATCTGCACCTGGCCGCCGATCACGCCGCTGCGCGCCTCGCCGCTGTTGCGGTAGGGGACGTGGACGATGTCGATCCCGGCCATGGCTTTGAACAGCTCGCCGGCCATGTGGTACGGCGTGCCCTGGCCGGAGGAGGCGTAGTTCAGTTTGCCCGGCTGCGCCTTGGCGAGCGCGATGAACTCCTGCAATGTCTTCGCGGCGACCTGTGGGTTCACCACGATGACGAGATCGGAATAGTTCACCGGCGTGATCGGCGCGAGGTCGCGCATCAGATCGTATTTGCGCTGCTCCGGCGTCAGCAGCGATTCATTTGCAGTCTGGGTGTTGGACATCATCAGCAATGTGTAGCCGTCGGCCGGCGACTTCGCCGCCTCGACCGTGCCGATGACGCCGCCAGCGCCACTGCGGTTCTCGACCACGAAGGGCTGGCCAAATCGCTCCTGGAGCGCATTGCCGATCAGGCGAGCCGCGACATCGGCCGGCCCGCCGGCGCCGAACGGCACGACGATCCGGACCGCGTGCGCGGGGTAATCCTGTGCGAGGGAGGGGCTTGCGGAGACTATCGTGAGCAGGCTGGCGGCCAGCGCCAGCATCAATCGTCGAGCCGTCACGCCCACCTCCCTCATGTCGTTCTTATTGGCCGGCACTGTAGCGGCAGCGCACGCGGGCTGTCGACGCCTCAGAAAGTCGATTCCGGCCGGAATACCGGGCTGGTTTCGGTGTGACCGAGGGGCATTTCGCAGTCGCGGCAGGAACCAGGTCGCGCGCATGGTTTGAGCATTTTGCATGGGCATTGCCGGATAAATGCCCTCGGCTGCCCGGTATTTTGGTGTTACGAAATTGGTCATGAACCAGCACGCCAAGATCGAGATCCGCCACTCCACCTGTCCGCACGACTGCCCGTCGGCTTGCGCGCTCGATATCGAGGTGGTCGAAGGCCGCAGCATCGGGCGTGTCCGCGGCTCGAAAAAGCAGACCTATACGGCCGGCGTGGTCTGCGCCAAGGTCGCGCGCTACGCCGAGCGCATCCATCATCCGGAGCGGGTGATGTTTCCGATGCGCCGCACCGGTGCGAAGGGCTCCGGCCAGTTCGCGCGGATTTCCTGGGACGAGGCGCTCGACGAGATCGGGCATCGCTTCAATCAGGCCGAGCGCGAGTTCGGCGCGGAATCGATCTGGCCTTACTATTACGCCGGCACGATGGGGCTGGTGATGCGTGACGGTCTCAACCGGCTGACGCATGTGAAGAGATATTCGCGCTTCTATTCGACCATCTGCGCCAACATTGCGCGCGTCGGTTATGCCGTCGGCACCGGCAGGATCGCCGGCGTTGATCCGCGCGAGATGGCGCTGTCGGATCTCGTCGTGATCTGGGGCACCAATCCCGTCAACACCCAGGTCAACGTAATGACGCACGCCGCGCGGGCCCGCAAGGAGCGTGGCGCCAAGATCGCGGCTATCGACATCTACGACAACGAGACGATGAAGCAGGCTGACATCAAGATCCTGCTGCGGCCCGGCACTGACGGTGCGTTTGCCTGCGGCGTGATGCATGTCCTGTTTCGCGACGGCCATGCCGATCGCGCCTATATGGACAAGTACACCGATTGCCCGGATGAGCTCGAGGCGCATCTGAAGACGCGCACGCCGGAATGGGCTTCGGCGATCTCTGGCGTACCGGTGGCGGAGATCGAGGCCTTTGCCAAGGCCGTCGGCGAGACCAAGCGGACCTTCCTTCGTCTCGGCTACGGTTTCACGCGCTCGCGCAACGGCGCGACACAGATGCATGCGGCGAACTGCATTCCGGCGGTGACCGGCGCCTGGCAGTACGAGGGCGGTGGTGCCTTCTTCAACAATTACGCGCTGTGGCACTTCAACGAATCCATCATCGAAGGCCACGACGCGATCGACAAGACCACGCGCGCGCTCGACCAGTCGCAGATCGGACGCATCCTCACCGGCGATGCCGAGGCCCTGCAAGGCAAGGGCCCGGTGAAGGCGATGCTGATCCAGAACACCAACCCGATGACGGTCGCGCCGCAGCAGGCGCTGGTCCGGCAGGGGTTTGCGCGTGAGGATCTGTTCGTCGCGGTGCACGAGCAGTTCATGACCGAGACGGCGCAGATGGCCGACATCGTGCTGCCGGCCACCATGTTCATGGAGCATGACGACCTCTATTACGGTGGCGGACACCAGCACATCTCGGTCGGGCCGAAGCTGATCGACCCTCCGGGCGAGTGCCGTTCCAATCACGAGGTGTTGCAGGCGCTGGCGCCGCGGCTTGGCGCGAAACACCGGGGTTTCGAGATGACGCCGCGCGAATTGATCGACGCGACGCTGAAGCTGAGCGACCATGGCGACATCGCGAGCCTCGAGGCCGACATCTGGCGCGACCTCCAGCCTGACTTTCGCACCGCGCATTATCTCGACGGCTTTGCCCACGCCGACAAGAAATTCCACTTCAAGGCCGACTGGGCAAATCCACCGTTCGGCTTGATGATGGGCGAGTTCGACAAGATGCCGTCGCTGCCGGACCACTGGGCCGTG
The DNA here is from genome assembly GCF_016612535.1 of Bradyrhizobium diazoefficiens. Lineage (NCBI taxonomy): Bacteria > Pseudomonadati > Pseudomonadota > Alphaproteobacteria > Hyphomicrobiales > Nitrobacteraceae > Bradyrhizobium > Bradyrhizobium diazoefficiens. The sequence goes on along the minus strand of NZ_JAENXS010000007.1, from coordinate 19,909 downwards.
ATTGAGCGCACCAACAAGGCCCATCCATTCCGGCTTGCGACCAGCCCGTCGCGCAGCTTCCTCAACACCACCTTCAACGAGACCCCGTCTTCGCAGGCGCGCGAGGGCAAGGCGAGCGTGATGATCCATCCGCTGGATGCGGCCGCCCTCGACATTGCCGACGGCGACGCCGTGACGCTCGGCAACACCCGCGGTGAGACTACGCTGATTGCTGTGTTGTTCGAGGGCGTGCGACGGGGTGTGCTGATCGCGGAGTCCGTGCACCCGAACAAGAATCATATCGGTGGCCGCGGCATCAACATGTTGACGGGGGCCGAGGCCGTCGCGCCGATCGGCGGGGCTGCGTTCCACGACAACAAGGTATGGATCCGGAAAGCGGTCGCGGCCTGAGCCGCGCCCGCGCTCGATCGCGCGCAAATTTGCGTCGATGCGCTAAAGCGTCGCCTCCTGGCAGATTGCCCTTGCACCTCGCACCCCGGCTGCCGCAAATGGCTGCAAACCGGGAGCAAGGAAGCTGCGTCATGACCGACACCACAGGCGTCATCACCGAGAAGCGCGGGCAGGCGTTCTGGATCACCATCAACCGGCCCGAGAAACGCAACGCGCTGAACGGCGATGTGATCGCCGGCATCACACGCGGCTATCGCGAGGCGCATGAGGACAAGGATGTCCGCGTGATCGTGCTGACCGGCGCGGGCGACAAGGCGTTCTGCGCCGGCGCCGATTTGCAGAATTCCGGTGCGGCTTTCGCGATGGATCATTCCAGGCCGAATGTCGACTATGCCGATCTGTTGCGCCTGTCGCAGAACGCGACGAAGCCTGCGATCGCGCGCGTCGGCGGCGTCTGCATGGCCGGCGGCATGGGTCTGTTGTGCATGACCGACATGGCGGTTGCGGCCGATCACGTCATCTTCGGCCTGCCGGAGGTGAAGGTCGGCGTGTTTCCGATGCAGGTGCTGAGCCTGTTGCAGAGAATCGCGCCGCCGCGTCTCGTCAACGAATGGGCGCTCACCGGTGAACCCTTCGACGCGCAAGCCGCGCTCGGCGCAGGCCTGCTCAACTACGTCGTGTCCACGGCCGAGCTCGATGCCAAGGTCGACTGGCTGATCGGCCGCATCGTCGACAAATCCCCGACCGCGATCCGCCGCGGCAAATACGCCATGCGTGCCATCGCCGCGATGTCGTTCGACGAGAGCATCGCCTACACCGAAAGCCAGATCGCACTGCTCGCGATGACCGAAGACGCCAAGGAGGGGCTGAAGGCGTTCGGCGAGAAGCGGAAGCCGATCTGGACGGGAAAGTGAAATCGAAAAACAACCCCATGCACAGTAGAGATGGGGTTGAAACGCCCTAAGAATTTTCGGTCTTACCGAAAATGGCTTGCTCCGTCGGGCAAAACAGCTGTATCAAGGCAGAATCGGGTTTCTCGCCTGACGTCATTCGTCGGCGCGCGCCAGGTGGTGCGTTCCGGAAGACGAGCTACCCGGCGTTGGCCTTCAGGCCTGCCGCCTGGATGCCGGCCACCGCGCAAGCCTCGTCATTGTCGGAGGTGTCGCCGGAGACGCCGACGGCGCCGAGCAAGGTCGTGCCGTCCAGGATCAGCACGCCGCCGGGGACCGGCACCAGCGCGCCCTTGGCGATGGTGTTCACGGCGTCGATGAAATAGGCCTGCTCCTGCGCCCGCTGGTACAGCGCGCGCGAGCCCATGCCCATGGCGAGCGCGCCATAGGCCTTGCCGTGCGCGATCTCGGCGCGCATCAGGCTGGTGCCGTCCTGCGCCGCTGCGATCTTGAGCACGCCGCGCGCGTCCAGGATGGTGACGACCAGCGGCTTCAGCTTCAGCTCGCCGGACTTTGCCAAAGCGGCGTCGAGGATTTTTCGGGCGGTGTCGAGGGTGAGGTCAGCCATGGCTGGGTTCCTTTGCAATGGGATTGGTCGTGGATTGGGTCTCGGTGCGATCGAGGCTCATCGCCAGCACGCGCGCGACGTGAAGTGCTACGCGCTGCGCGCCGTCGTGGATCTGGTGGCGGCAGGAGGTGCCATCGGCGACGACCAGCGTATTCTGGTCTGCGCGCCGCACTGCGGGCAGCAGCGACAGCTCGGCCATCTCGATCGAAGCATCATAGGTGTCGGCACCGTAGCCGAAGGCGCCGGCCATGCCGCAGCAGCTGGATTCGATGGTCTCGACCTCGAGGCCGGGGACGAGGCGCAGCACCTGCTCGACCGGCTTGAACGCGCCGAAGGATTTTTGGTGGCAATGGCCGTGCACCATGGCCTTGTCGGCGACGGCACCCAGCGGCAATTGCAGCCGGCCGGCCTCGGCCTCGCGCACCAGAAATTCCTCGAAGGTCAGCGCATGGGCGCCGACGGCCTTGGCGTCGTCGTCCTTGCGGAGCGATGCGAGCTCGTCGCGCAGCGTCAACAGGCAGCTCGGCTCGAGGCCGACGATCGGCACGCCACGCGCGGCGAAGGGCGCGAAGGCGGTCACGAGCCGGTCGAGCTCGGTCCTGGCTTCATCGACGAGGCCGGCTGACAGGAAGGTGCGCCCGCAGCACAGCGGCCGGCCGCCGCTCGCAGGCTTCGGCATGTGCACGCGATAGCCACCGGCCGTGAGCACGCGCAACGCGGCGTCGAGATTTTCGCGCTCGTAGATGCGGTTGAAGGTGTCGGCGAACAGCACGACCTCGCGGCCCGTTTCCGGCCCGACGCTGGCAGCCGGCGGCACGAACACGTCGCTGCGGAAGGCGGGCAGGGCGCGGCGCGCGCTGATACCGGCGAAACGTTCGAACAGCTTTCGCAGCAGCGGGCTGTTGTTGCGCAGATTCACGATCGGCGCGAAGCGCGACGCGAGGCCGACGTAACGCGGAAGGTAGCCGACCAGGCGATCACGCAACGTCAGGCCGTGGGAGGTTGCGCGCGCGGCCAGCACCTCGATCTTCATCTTGGCCATGTCGACGCCGGTCGGGCATTCATGGCGGCAGGCCTTGCAGGAGACGCAAAGCTTGAGCGTTTCCATCATCTCGTCGGACGAGAGTGCGTCCGGTCCGAGCTGGCCGGAGATCGCGAGCCGTAGCGTGTTGGCGCGCCCGCGCGTGACGTCCTTTTCGTTGCGCGTTGCGCGGTAGGACGGGCACATCACACCGCCCTCGAGCTTGCGGCAGGCGCCGTTGTTGTTGCACATCTCGACTGCGCCCTGGAAGCCGCCGCCGGCGCCGGGATAAGCGGACCAGTCGAGTTTTGTCTTGAGGTCGGCGACGCGATAGTCGGGCTTGAAGCGGAACAGCGAGCGGTCGTCCATCTTCGGCGCATCGACGATCTTGCCGGGGTTGAGCACGCCGTCGGGATCGAAGCGGTGCTTGACCTCCCTGAAGTCGGCGACGAGGCGCTCGCCGAATATGCTTTCGTGGAATTCCGAACGCACCAGGCCGTCGCCATGCTCGCCCGAATGCGAGCCTTTGTATTCGCGCACCAGCGCGAAGGTCTCTTCGGCGATGGCGCGCATCGCCTTGACGTCTTTTTCGAGCTTGAGATTCAGCACCGGGCGCACATGCAGGCAGCCTTCGGAGGCGTGCGCGTACATCGTGCCGCTGGTGCCGTGTTTTGCGAAGATTTCGTTCAGCCGCTGGGTGTAGTCGGCCAGATGCGGCAGCGGCACGGCGCAGTCCTCGACGAAGGAGACCGGTTTGCCCTCCTGCTTCATCGACATCATGACGTTGAGGCCGGCGGCACGAAAATCCGCAATCCCGCTCTGGAGCGCAGGCTCTGATATCTCGACCACGCCGCCCCATTTGCGCTTGTCGTTGCCCCAGGCGAAGCCGAGATCGTCCATCAGCACGCCGAGCTGCTTCAGGCGTTGCAGATTGTCGGCCTGGTCTTCCTCCGCGAATTCGACCACCAGCACGGCGTCCGGATCGCCCTTGATCGCGGCATGGATGATCGGCTTGAACATCGCGATGTCGCGGCCGAGCGCGAGCATGGTGCGGTCGACCAGCTCGACGGCAATCGGCTTCAGCTTGACCAGGTGCTGGGCCGCGTCCATCGCCTCGTAGAAGCTGCCGAAATGGCAGACACCGAGCACCTTGTTGCGGATCACCGGCCACAGCTTCAGCTCGACTTTGGTGGTGAAGGCCAGCGTGCCTTCCGAGCCCACCAGCAGATGGGCCATGTTGTTGCGCGCGTTGCGCGGCACCAGCGCATCGAGATTGTAGCCGCCGACGCGGCGCTGCACCTTGGGAAAGCGCGCCGCAATCTCGTCGGCCTCGCGGGAGCCGAGATCGAGCATGTCGCGAAACAGGGCGCGCATGGTGTCGCCTGCGTCGCTATCCGAGAGGTCACGCGAGACCTCGCCAAAACGGCTCAGCGTGCCATCGGCTAGCGAAGCCTCCATCGATAGCGTGTTGTCGCGCATGGTGCCGTAACGGAGAGAGCGGCCGCCGCAGGAATTGTTGCCGGCCATGCCGCCGATGGTGGCACGCGAGGCCGTGGAGACGTCGACGGGAAACCACAGGCCGTGCTTTTTGAGCTGGCGGTTGAGGTCGTCGAGCACGATGCCGGGCTCGACCACGCAGCTCCGGCCCTCGACGTCGAGCGACAGGATGCGGTTGAGATGCTTCGAGAGATCGACCACGAGTCCGTCATTGACGGTCTGGCCGCATTGCGAGGTGCCGCCGCCGCGCGGAGTGACCTTCACGCCCTCGTCGCGGGCAATCGCCAGCGCCAGCAAGGCCTCGTCCATGGTCTTGGGCACGACCACGCCTGACGGCACGATCTGGTAGAACGAGGCGTCCGTGGCGTAGCGGCCGCGGCTGAAGCGATCGAACAGGACGTCGCCGGTCACGTCCGCGCGCAGGCGCCGTTCGAGCGAGGTGGCGTTTGTCATCCCTGATCCCGGAGCGATCCAACGGGCCTCCGACCCTGATGGATTATTCATTCTTGTTTCTGACCGATTATATTATGAATTCAAAATGAGCAAGGCCGCCGTCTCTCAAGGCGAGACTGGCGCCTCGTCCTGGGGCTCGGTTAGGTGTTCGATCGCGGCCGCCCGCTTGTTGCGCAGGTGCTGGAACAGGATGTCGCTGAGCTCGCTGCCCGCGCGGCGGCGCAGCGCATCGAGGATGGCCTCATGCTCGCGCATCGCTTCCGCCCAACGCTTCCGCTTGCGGGCGAAATTGGCGGAGTAACGGACTCGGCGGATTCTCCCCGCGAAATTGGCGTAGGCGGTCTTCAGCGTCTCGTTGCGCGCGGCCGTGACGATGCTCTCGTGGATGCGCTGGTTGGTCTGGAAATAGCCGTGCATGTCGCGGTGCAGATAGTGGCCGTACATCTCGTAATGCAGTTGCTCGATCGCGAGGATTTCCGCATCGGTAATGGCCTCGCAGGCAAGGCGTCCGGCCAGGCTCTCCAGTCCCGCCATGATATCGAACAGCTCTTCCAGATCGCGCTGGCTGAGCTGGCGGATTCGGGCGCCCCGGTTCGGCAATAGTTCGATGAGCCCCTCGGCGGCGAGCACTTTCAGGGCTTCGCGCAAGGGCGTGCGGGAGATGCCGAACATCTCGCAGAGTTGCCGCTCGGGAACGCGCGCGCCGTCGGGAATGTTGCCTTCCACGACGTAGTCGCGCAGCCGCAGCAGGATCTCGCCATGGAGCGAGGCCTCCTGACGGTCTTCTTGGCGGTCGCCGCCATTGCCGGCCGGTGGGGCGATTGGAACCCCGGCGTCGGGAATCGTGGATTTCATTTGCAGCACAGTAGTTTGCCCGTTGGGTCGCGTCGATGTCCACAATCGAATACCAAATTTAGATTGAAAGTACAAAAAATGAATGCAAAATAGCCGGCAGAGCCGGTCAGAACCCGCCGACAGGGAGGTTTTCATGCATCAGGGACGCCATTTCCTTCAGATTCCGGGGCCGAGCCCGGTCCCTGAGCGCGTGTTGCGCGCCATGGACATGCCGGTGATCGACCACCGCAGTGCCGAATTCGGCGATCTCGGCCGCACCGTGCTCGAAGGCAGCCAGACAATTTTCCAGACCAAGGGGCCTGTCATCATCTTCCCCTCGTCGGGGACGGGCGCCTGGGAGGCCGCGATCGTCAACACCCTGTCGCCAGGCGACAAGGTGCTGATGGTCGAGACCGGTCATTTCGCCACGCTGTGGCGGCAGATGGCGGGCCGCTTTGGCATCGAGGTCGATTTCGTGCCGGGCGACTGGCGCCGCGGCGCCGATCCGGCCGTGATCGAAGCGAAGCTCACAGAGGATACCGCGCACACGATCAAGGCCGTCATGGTCGTGCACAACGAGACCTCGACGGGTGCGACCAGCCGCATCGCCGAGATCCGCGCTGCGATCGACCGCGCCTCGCATCCGGCCCTGCTGATGGTCGACACCATCTCCTCACTCGGCTCGGTCGACTATCGCCACGAGGAGTGGAAGGTCGATGTCAGCGTCAGCTGCTCGCAGAAAGGCTTCATGCTGCCGCCCGGTCTCGGCTTCAACGCGATCTCGGAGAAGGCGCGCGCTGCGGCCAAGACCAACAAGATGCCGCGCTCCTATTTCGACTGGGAGGAGATGCTCAAGCCGAACGCAAAGGGCTTCTTCCCCTACACGCCCGCCACCAATTTGCTCTATGGCCTGCGCGAGGCGATCGCGATGCTGCTCGAAGAGGGGCTCGACAACGTGTTTGCGCGCCACCAGCGGTTAGCGGCGGCGACGCGCGCGGCCGTCAACCATTGGGGCCTCGAAGTGTTGTGCCAGGAGCCGGCCGAATTCTCGCCGGTGCTCACCGCAGTGCTGATGCCGCCGGGACATGACGCCGATCAATTCCGCAAGATCGTGCTCGACAGTTACAACATGTCGCTCGGCTCGGGCCTCTCCAAGGTCGCCGGAAAAGTCTTCCGCATCGGCCATCTCGGCGAATGCAATGCGCTGACGCTGCTCGGTGCGCTCACCGGCGTGGAGATGGGTCTGTCGGTCGCCGGCGTGCCGCACCGCTCGGGCGGCGTCGACGTCGCGATGAAGCTGCTGGAGCAGCGCCCGCAAGGCAATGCCTCGCCGCATCTGAAAGTGGTCGGTACTTAAATCGCCCAGGGACACGCGAGCGGCAATCATAAGAAGCGATCAAGGAGGGGTGGAGATGAAAATTCGGTTCAGGGCCACGCATATCGTGCTGGCAATGCTCTGCGCGATGTATTTCATCACCTATGTCGACCGGGTGAACATCGGCACCGCCGCCGGCGAGATCCAGAAGGAGCTGGGTCTGTCGAACACCCAGCTCGGTCTCGTCTTCTCCGCTTTCGCCTATCCGTACCTCCTGTTCCAGGTGTTCGGCGGCTGGGTCGGTGATCATTTCGGACCGCGCAAGACGCTGTTCTGGTGCGGCGTCATCTGGGCCGCGGCCACCATCTCGACCGGCTTCGTCAACAGTCTCCCTGCGCTGTTCCTCGCACGGTTCGCGCTCGGCTTCGGCGAAGGTGCGACGTTCCCGACCGCGACGCGCGCGATGCAATACTGGACGCCGGCGAACCGCCGCGGCTTCGCGCAAGGCCTGACCCATTCCTTCGCCCGGCTCGGCAATGCGATTACGCCGCCGGTGGTGGCGCTCTTGATCCTGTGGCTGACCTGGCGCGGCGCCTTCGTCGCGCTCGGTTTCGTCAGTCTCGTTTGGGGCGTGATCTGGGTCTGGTACTTCCGCAACGAGCCGAAAGAACACGCCTCGATCACGGAAGCCGAGCTCGCCACGCTGCCGCCGCGCCCGACCGGCGAGCGGCCGCGCGTGCCGTGGGGTCCGCTGTTCGGGCGGATGTGGCCGGTGACGCTGACCTATTTCTGCTACGGCTGGAGCCTGTGGCTCTATCTCAACTGGCTGCCGCTCTTCTTCAAGAACAACTACAATCTCGACATCAAGAACTCGGCCCTGTTCGCCTCGGGTGTGTTCTTCGCCGGCGTGATCGGCGACAGCGTCGGCGGCGTGATCTCGGACAAGATCCTTGACCGCACCGGCAATGTCCGCCTGGCGCGGCTCAGCGTCACCGTTGCGGGATTTGCGGGGGCGCTGCTCTCGCTGTTTCCGATCCTGTTCGTCCACGACATCACGATCGTGGCGCTGTGTCTGTCGGCCGGCTTCTTCTGCGCCGAGCTCGTGATCGGCCCGATGTGGTCGATCCCGATGGACATCGCCCCGAAATACTCGGGCACCGCCTCAGGACTCATGAACACCGGCTCGGCCTTCGCCGCGATCGTCTCCCCGCTGGTCGCGGGCTTCGTGATCGATGCGACCGGGAATTGGTACCTGCCGTTCCTGATGTCGATGGGCCTGCTGTTGCTCGGCGGCTTCTCCGCCTTCCTGATGCACCCGGAGCGCCCGTTCACGGACGCCGAAGGACTGGTGCCGTCCCGCAAGGTGATGGCTGCGGAGTAGGGGCGGCGGAGGTCCACCGGTTATGCATGGGAGCAGCCCTTTGGAGAGGGGACAAGCCGGTCAAATGGTGCTATTCGGCGGCCATCAAAATAAGGCTAGACCGGGAAGGACGCCGATGACCGTGCATACTGGAAGGCATTTTCTCCAGATTCCAGGACCGACCAACGTGCCCGACCGCGTGCTGCGGGCGATGGACATGCCGACGCTGGACCATCGTGGTCCGGAGTTCGCCGAGCTCGGTTTCGGCGTGCTCGCCGCAATGCAGCGCGTGTTCCGCACCAAGCAGCCCGTGATCATCTTCCCGTCGTCCGGCACCGGCGCCTGGGAAGCGGCGATGGTCAATGTGCTCGCACCCGGCGACAAGATCCTGATGTGCGAGACCGGCCAGTTCGCCGTGCTGTGGCGCGGCATTGCCGAGAAGTTCAAGCTCGACGTCGACTTCATCCCGAGCGACTGGCGCCATGGCGCCGATCTCGTCGAGATCGAGAAGCGCCTCGCTGCCGACAAGCAGCATGCGATCAAGGCGGTCTGCGTCGTCCACAACGAAACCTCGACCGGCTGCGTGACGCCGCCCGCGGAGGTGCGCAAGCTGCTCGATCGCGTCAAGCATCCGGCACTCTTGATGGTCGACACCATCTCCGGCCTCGGCTCGATGGAGTACGAGCACGATGCCTGGGGCATCGACGTTTCGGTCGCGGGCTCGCAAAAGGGCCTGATGCTGCCGCCGGGCCTCGGCTTCAACGCCGTCTCGGAGAAGGCGCTCGCTGTCGCCAAGACCAATCCGGGCATGCGATCCTATTGGGATTGGCAGGAGGTCATCAGCTTCAACAAGCTCGGCACCTTCCCCTATACGCCGGCGACCAATCTGCTCTACGGCCTGCGTGAAGCCGTGAAGATGCTGGAAGAGGAAGGGCTGGAGAACGTCTGGACCCGTCACAAGCGCCACAGCGCAGCGACGCGCGCAGCAGTCAAGGTCTGGGGTCTGGAGACGCAATGCGCCGATCCCGCCGCACACTCGCCGGCGCTGACCGGCGTGCGCGTGCCGGACGGTCATGACGCCGACGCCTTCCGCAAGGTGGTGCTCGAAAACTTCGACATGTCGCTCGGCACCGGCCTGAACAAGATCAAGGGCAAGGTGTTCCGCATCGGCCATATCGGTCATTTCAACGATCTGATGCTGATGGGCACGCTCGCCGGCGTCGAGATGGGCCTGGATCTTGCAAAGATTCCGCACCGGAGCGGCGGCGTGCTGGCGGCCATGGACGTCCTGAAGGGACGCGACGTGGTGCCGATTGCCAAAGCTCAGGTGGCTTGAACTATCTAACTTGAAGAAGAAGTGAGCGCGCGATGAATGCACCGACGACGACCAACGAAGACCTGCTCTACTCCGTCACGGACGGCATCGCGCGGATCACCTTCAACCGCCCGCAGGCGCGCAACGCCATGACCTTCGCCATGTATGACCGCATGGCGGAGATCTGCACCGAGATCAACGCAGACCGTTCGATCAAGGCGTTGATCCTCACCGGCGCCGGCGACAAGGCGTTTGCGTCAGGCACCGACATTTCCCAGTTTCGTGCGTTCAAGACGGCGCAGGATGCGCTCGACTACGAGGCGCGGATCGACCGCGTGCTCGGCACGCTCGAACAGTGCCGCGTGCCCGTGATCGCGGCCATCGCGGGGGCCTGCACCGGCGGCGGCGCCGGCATCGCGGCCTGCTGCGATCTCCGCATCGGCACCGAGACGACGCGAATGGGTTTCCCGATCGCGCGCACGCTCGGCAATTGCCTGTCGATGTCGAACATCAGCCGCGTCGTCTCGCTGGTCGGGCCCGCGCGCGCCAAGGACATGATCTTCAAGGCGCGCCTGGTCGAGGCACCGGAAGCATTGGCGCTTGGCCTGCTCAACGAGATCGTGCCCGACGTCGAGACGCTGCAGCGTCGTGCGGATGAAACTGCAAAGCTCGTTGCGAGCCACGCGCCGCTCACGCTGGAGGCGACCAAGGAAGCAGTGCGCCGCATCCGCCGCACGCTGTCGCGCGAGGAAGGCGAGGATCTGATCCTCAAGGCCTATATGAGCGAAGATTTCCGTGAGGGCATGGACGCCTTCCTCAACAAGCGCACGCCGAACTGGAAGGGCAAGTAGCGCGCGCTTCGTCAGCCGAAAGTCATATGCGGCGGAATGTTCGCCTGCTTGAACTCGCGATCTTTAGTCCGCACAATACAAAACCAAAAAAGAACCAGGGGACGAAACTCGTGCGAATGTCAGTGAAGGCCGTCGGCGCTGCGACGGCCCTGTTATTGAGCGCGCCAGCCTTTGCCGGCTGGGAACCGACCAAACCCGTCGAGATCGTGGTGGCGGCGGGCGCGGGCGGTGCCTCCGACCAGATGGCGCGGATGATGCAGGCCGCGATTCAGAAGAACAATCTGATGAAGCAGCCGATGGTGGTCTCGCTCAAGGGCGGCGCCTCGGGCGCGGAAGCGCTGATGTACATGAAATCCAGCGAGGGCGATCCGAACAAGGTGCTGATCGCCTATTCGCTGATCTACATGCTGCCGCTGTCGGCCAAGATCCCGTTCAACTGGCGTGAGCTGACCCCGGTCTCGGTGATCGCGCTCGACCAGTTCGTGCTGTGGGACAACAGCGCCGGCCCCAAGACGTTGAAGGAATTCGTCGCGGCCGCGAAGGCCGCGAGCTCCCCGTTCAAGATGGGCGGCACCGGGTCCAAGCGCGAGGATCACGTGCTCACTGTTTTCCTCGAGCAGAAGACCGGCGCGAAATTCTCCTATTTGCCCTACAAGTCCGGCGGCGAGGCCGCAACCCAGCTGGTCGGCAACCACACCGAATCCAACGTCAACAACCCGTCCGAAAATCTCGAAGTCTGGCGCGCCGGCCAGGTGCGGCCGCTCTGTGTGTTCGACAAGGAGCGCATCTCCTACACAGCCAAGGTGACGGACACGCAGTCCTGGGCCGACATCCCGACCTGCAAGGAGGAGGGCGTCGACGTCCAGTATCTGATGCTGCGCGCGGTGTTCCTGCCCGGCAAGGTCACGCCGGAGCAGCAGGCCTTCTACGTCGAGCTGTTCCACAAGGTGACGCAGACCACCGAATACAAGGACTACATGGAAAAGCAGGCGTTGAAACCGATCTTCCTCACCGGCAAGGACATGGTGCAATTCCTCGAGGAGGACGATGCCGTCAACAAGTCGCTGATGACGGAAGCCGGTTTCGTCGCGAAGTAGCCGGTCTTCTTCACCTCGCCCCGCTTGCGGGGAGAGGTCGAATTCGATCGTAGATCGAATTCGGGTGAGGGGGACTCTCCGCGAGTCTAGCTTTCACCGTCCCCGTGGAGACTCCCCCCTCACCCTAATCCTCTCCCGGCAAGCGCGGAGAGGGGATTGGCCACAGCGTTTGTTGTAGAGCATGTCCCAAACCGATCTTGAAATCGCCGTCGAGGATCCGACTGCGCCTGAAGACGACTCGCCCGCCGTCGTGAGCTCCGGCACGGTCGAAATCATCGTCTGCCTGCTGCTGCTCGCGCTCGCCGTCGCGCTTGGCTTCGACAATTGGCGCACCGGTGCCTCCTGGGATTCGACCGGGCCCGAACCCGGCTATTTCCCGTTCTATCTCTCCATCGTCCTCGGCTGCGGCAGCATCTATGGCCTGATCGCAGCATTGCTCGCACGCCGCGCGGTATCCGAGACCTTCGTCACGCGCGCGCAGGCACGCCGCGTGATGGCGGTGTTCGTGCCGACGCTGCTGTTCTGCCTGGTGACGCAGTTCCTCGGCCTCTATGTCGCGAGCTTCCTCCTGATCGCGGGCTTCATGCGGGCGATCGGCAAGATCGCGCTGTGGAAGTCGCTGCTCACCGCCTTCCTGTTCACGGCGATCATGTTCGTCACCTTCGATATCGCCTTCGACGTCATCATGCCGAAGGGGCCGCTCGAAGCGGCCTTCGGCTACTAGGCGGATCCGCGATGGAAGCTTTCGGTCTCTTGCTCCACGGTTTCGCCGTCCTGCTGACGGGGAAGACGCTCGTGCTGATGATGGTGGGGCTCGTGCTCGGCATCTTCGTCGGCGTACTACCCGGGCTCGGCGGCCCCAACGGCGTTGCGATCCTGTTGCCGCTGACCTTCACGATGGATCCGACCTCGGCGATCGTGATGCTGTCCTGCATTTATTGGGGCGCGTTGTTCGGCGGCGCAATCACCTCGATCCTGTTCAACATCCCCGGCGAAGCCTGGTCGGTTGCGACCACCTTCGACGGATATCCGATGGCGCAGCAGGGCAGGGCGGCCGAGGCGCTGACCGCGGCGTTCACCTCCTCCTTCATCGGCTCGCTGGTCGCGGTGCTGCTCATCACCTTCCTTGCGCCGATGATCTCGTCGTTTGCGTTGAAGTTCGGTCCGCCCGAGTTCTTCGCGGTGTATCTCTTGACCTTCTGCTCCTTCGTCGGCCTCGGCCGCGAAGCCAAGCACAAGACCGTGATCTCGATGTCGCTGGGCCTGCTGCTCGCCGGTATTGGCATGGATACGGTGTCCGGCCAGCTGCGCATGACCTTCGGCTCGTCCGAGCTGCTCCGTGGCATCAACTTCCTCGTCGCCGTGATCGGCCTGTTCGGCATCAGCGAGATCCTTTTGACGATGGAGGAGCGGCTGGCGCTGCGCGGCCACGCGGCGAGCATCTCGCTGCGCGTGGTGCTGAGCGTGTGGAAGGACCTGCCGAAGTACTGGGTGACGCTGCTGCGCTCCTCCTTCATCGGCTGCTGGCTCGGCATTACCCCGGGAGGCGCGATCGCGGCGTCTTTCATGGGCTACAATCTCGCCAAGCGCTTTTCGAAGGATCCCGAAAGTTTTGGCAAGGGCCGCATCGAGGGCGTGTTCGCGCCGGAAACGGCGGCGCATGCCTCCGGCACCGCGGCGCTGCTGCCGATGCTGGCGCTCGGCATTCCCGGCTCCGGCACCGCCGCGATCCTGCTCGGCGGCCTGATGGTGTGGGGCCTCAATCCCGGACCGCTGCTGTTCGTCGAGCACAAGGATTTCGTCTGGGGCCTGATCGCCTCGATGTATCTCGGCAATGTCGTCGGCCTCGTGCTGGTGCTGACGACGGTGCCGATCTTCGCCTCGATCCTGCGCGTACCGTTCGCCGCCGTGGCGCCGATGATCGTGGTGTCCTGCGCGATCGGCGCCTATGCGATCCAGAATGCGATGTTCGACATCTGGCTGATGCTGGGCTTCGGTGTCGTCGGCTATGTCTTCAAGAAGATCGGCATTCCCCTGGCGCCGTTTACCCTCGCTCTCGTGCTCGGCAACCGCGCCGAGGACGCCTTCCGCCTGTCGATGATCGGCTCCGGCGGCGACCTCAAAGTGTTCTGGTCGAACGGCCTGGTCGGCTCGATCACGACGCTGGCGATCGTGCTGCTGTTCTGGCCGGCGATCGATGGGTTGCTCGTCCGCGTTGGATGGACGCAGCGGACAGGGACGACATCGCGTTAGAGCGATCCGATAATCTCGTTTGGAATCAATCCTATGGCGAGTTGGTGGTATTTTGGTCAGGATACCGCTTGTGCTCGATTGTTGCTGAATATCGCTGTCTCGGCACAGCGCTTGGCGCGCCTCTCCAACAAGAAGCAAAGCCCGGCTCGCGCCGGGCTTTGTCGTTTCCGAATCAGCATTTTCGAGATCGTCCGCGTTGCGTGCGGCCTCGAGGATCTCACCGTGGCCGGCTTAACGCAGCAGTGAGACCGATCTTGTCGGCAAAGTCGCGCCTGGTCTGCGGCTTCAAATTGCGCCTGATATGGCTCGGATCGCGATACAGAAACTCGCCGTCGAGCCTGATGTCACAACCTTGGTCGTTGCATAGGTTGCGGGCCGGGAATGCGGTCGCGACATTAGCGTGCGTTTGTGCGATCCCTGCGATAATGTCGTCGACGACGGCCGATCTCTGCAGGATCGTGCGTGCATCGGCCGAGCCGAGTTCGGATTCGCAAGGCGCCCGCCATAGTCCTGCGATCTCGGCGTGAGCGCATTCCACGACTTGCAAGGGCAATTCCGGCTCTCCGCCGATGAGAACGACTTGCCGACCGGGCGCCGAGATTTCTCCGACGAGCTTGATCAGGGCGTCGCGCATGGCGCTGGCACCGCGGGCCTCGTCATCATTGCCTATCCGCCGCGGCAGCTCCAGCCAGCTCGATGTCAGGACGACTTGATCGATCGCAGTATCCGCGAGCAGCTTCATTGCAAGCGCATGAAGGCGCCCGCAACGTTGCGGATAATTCGGTACTCCGATCGATATGATCGAATTGCCGTCGCCGAGCACGGCCGAGCATCCGGCAAAGACGAGAAAGGAGCGATCTCGATCGCGCGCGACCGCCTCTATGATCGGCGCAATATGCTGCGCATGGCTGTCGCCCCAGATCATCGATTTGTGCTTGGCGGTGTCCCAGGCAGCGCCGAAAACGCAATAAGGGCCTACCCCGTCGACGGTCGTTTCCTGACACGGCCAATCCCACATCGTGGCAAGATCGCGCAAGGGCTGGGCTTCTGCGGGAAAGCGCTGCGGCAATCCGTTGGCCGCACTGATGGAGAGCCCAGCGACGAACATCGTCAGCATGGCCGCGATGCCCGCGGCGATTGTTCGTACCGGCTTCCGTCGCCGGCGACGAAACGGCGTCTCCACATAGCGGTACGAAAGGGTTGCGACGATGAGAGAGATGATTGCGAGACAGGTAGCTTCTGTCGCGCCCGGCGAAGCTCCGTTGATGTAGATCCGATACAGCACCCATATCGGCCAGTGCCAAAGGTAGAGACTGTACGAGATCAGCCCGATCGGCGCGAGCAAGCCAAGCATCTCGCTCGATGTGGCTTTTCCGGACCGCGGCCAGACGATCAATCCCGCGCCGACACAGGGGTAGAGCGCAAATTCGCCCGGAAACTTCGTGGGCGAGATCGTGAACCCGATCGCGATCAGCGTCAGGCCGATCAACGCGGCGGTCTCGCCGGCAGCGCGGTTCAACGCTGGAAGGAACACCAGCAGCGCGCCGATCCCGAGTTCCCATGCGCGAGGAGGCGCAAGGAAGAACGCGGCCTTGGGGTCGACGCGGAAGTAGGCGATGCTGGCCGCGCACACGATGATGACGAGGGCGGCCAGAACCCTGGCCATGAAAACCCGCGAACCCCACCGCGACAGCAGGTACAACAGCAACGGCCAGACCAGGTAAAACTGCTCTTCGACCGCGAGTGACCAGGTGTGCAGAAGCGGCAGAAGGTCGGAGGTTCGGTCGAAGTAGCCGGTGTGAGCGAGAAAGAAGATGTTCGAGGCGCCAAATGTCGCCATCGCGGCCGTGGTGCCGAGAGATGCGTAATCTCCCGGCGTGAGAAGCAGCGTGCCTGCAGCAAGCGTTGCTGCCAGCATCACCAAGAGTGCAGGCAGGATGCGGCGGATTCGTCGGTCGTAAAACCCGACAATCGAAAACGTCCCGGCCGCGATCTCGGCCACCAGGGTTTGAGTGATCAGGAACCCGCTGATGACGAAAAAGATATCGACCCCGGTGAAGCCGCCGCGGATCGGCGCTCCGTAGTGGAACAGAACGACGGAGACCACCGCGATGGCGCGCAGCCCGTCAATGTCAGGCCGGTACCACGACTTGTGGGCGAGGCTCTCGCTGATGTGAAGTTGCATTTCGTCTGGGTTAGCTCAAGCCAGCTGGGGAGACAATCGCAAAGATCGACGCCGGGTAGCGGGAGGCGCGACCAACAGGCGGCGCGTCATGGTGCAGGCGAAATGGCGATCCGGTCATGACATCGGCGGGGCGTTTCAATCGCGGGATGGCGTGCGGCTTCGTCGCGTTGTTCTCTGTTGACGCCCGGGCAAATCTGACCATGCTGGAGCGTAGATATTGCTGGGAGGAGTGATCGATGATCGCAGTTGCCTTGGTCGCTTTGGCGTTGATTCCGACGAAGGAGGCCGGGCGTTCAACGGCCGCGTTAAGGCCGCCCTTGCAGCAGGTCCAGATTCGTTGCGGCGACGGTTATGATCTCAACTACTCCGATGGTCGCTGCTATCCAAACGGCCATCATGCGCCCGGCGTCTACGACAATCGCGGTGGCTACGGCTACGGCCGTGGCGGTCCGCCGCGCGGTGGCTGCGGCGATGGCTATGACTACAATTATTCCAACGGTCGCTGTTATCCGAACGGTTATCACGCGCCGGGGGTGTATGACGCCGGTCCGCCTCGCCGCCGTCGTGGCTGCGGCGACGGCTATGATTACAATTATTCCGATGGCCGGTGCTATCCGAACGGCTATCACGCTCCCGGCATTTACTCGCGCTAGCCAGCGGAGTCCGCGGTTCGGCTCAAAGGCTCGGTCGAAAGGCCGAGCCTTTCTTCGTTGATGGGTTGCCTTTGCTGATGGGTTGCGCGGGCCTCACACCACCTTGGCGTCCCTGAGTTTTGCGATCTCGTCGGCTCCGAAGCCGAACTCCTTCAGCACCTCGTCGGTCTGCTCGCCGAATTCCGGCGGCCGCGCTACCATCTTGCTCGGCGTGCGCGACAGCGTCACGGGTTGGCCGACCAGGCGGATGTGGCGGTCCTCGTCGTTGGGCACGTCCTGGGCGATGCCGAGATGCCTGACCTGCGCGTCCTCGAACATCTGGTCGATCGCATAAATCGGTCCGCAGGGCACGCCGGCCTCGTTGAGCTCACGGACCCAGGTCTCGGTCGACTTCGTCACGGTGCGCTTCTCGATCTCGGCGTTGAGCGCGTCGCGGTTCTTGGAGCGGGCAGGGGCCGTCGCATAATCGGGATGGCTGTAAAGCTCGGGGGCGCCGATGGACTGCGCACAGCGCTCCCAGATCCGCCCGCCGGTGGTGGCAATGTTGATGTAGCCGTCCGAGGTCTTGAATACGCCGGTCGGGATGCTGGTCGGATGGTTGTTGCCGGCTTGCTTGGCGACCTCCTTCTCCATCAGCCAGCGGGCGGCCTGGAAGTCGAGCATGAAGATCTGGGCCTGGAGCAGCGAGGTCTGCACCCACTGGCCCTTGCCGGAGACCTCGCGCTCGAGCAGTGCGGTGAGGATGCCCATGGCGCAGAACAGGCCAGCGGTGAGGTCGGCGACGGGAATGCCGACCCGCATCGGACCTTCGCCCGGCGCGCCGGTGATCGACATTAGGCCGCCCATGCCCTGGGCGATCTGATCGAAGCCGGGGCGCTTGTGATAGGGGCCGTCCTGGCCGAAGCCGGAGATGCTGCCGTAGACGATGCGCGGATTGATCTTGGCGAGGCTCTCATAGTCGATGCCGAGCTTCTTCTTCACGTCGGGGCGGAAATTCTCGACCACGACGTCGGCCTTGGCAGCAAGCCTCTTGAACACCGCAAGTCCGCGCTCGTCCTTCAGGTTCAGCGTCATCGCCCGCTTGTTGCGGTGCAAATTCTGGAAGTCGGAGCCCCGCCGCGGGCCGCCCGGCTGCTCGCCGCCGGAATCCTCGGTGAGCGCATCGATCTTGATCACCGTGGCGCCCCAGTCCGCGAGCTGGCGTACGCAGGTGGGCCCGGAACGGACGCGGGTCAGATCGAGCACGGTGAAGCGCGACAGGGCTTCTGAGGCAGGCGGAAAGGGCATCTTTGGGTGGCTCCGGGAGGACAGGGCTTTGACGGATCTTCTGATCGGGCAAGTTTAGCAGAAATTCAATGGTTTGGCGGCGTATACGGCGGGCGCATGGGCTGGGCGATGGCGGGCTTTCGCCTGAAAGGCACCGCAAATACCGGGAGTTAACCGGGGTTGACTGTCGGCGTAGAGTCGATGAAGGGTCGCCATCACCGTGCCGGCGCGATCGAAACTGCAAATTAACTCTGCAAGATCAATCCTCTGCATCCGGAGCATGACGTTCCCCGCACCGGGCCAGTCTCGGCGCTTCGTGCCGCGTTCGCGCCAGATCCGAGGGTCGGAACCCAAGTCGAGACGACGAGATGACATCGACATCTACCCAGGACGACCTGCTCTCCGACGATCCCTTTTACACGGTCGTCGGCAACACCATTCAAGGGAGCTACGTTCCGGCCGGTTCGGGAGGCGCGACCGACGGTTCGACGACCGGCTCAGTCATGTCGGTCACCTCGGGCGGCATCACGATCAACCTGATCCTAGATGCGGCGGCGCAGGCGGCGCCCGCCAGTTTCAAGAACGGCCTGCAGCAGGCCGTTGCGATCCTGGCTGCCAACATCACCGACAAGATCACCGTCAACATCAAAATCGACTACAGCGGCACCGGCGGCGGCGCGTCGGCTGGCCCCGACAATGGCTACTATGAAAATTATTCGTGGGTCCGCTCGGAGCTGCTCAACAACGCGAGTGCAGGCGACACCACATTCAACAGCCTGCCGAGCGGTTCCACCATCCAGGGACAATCGAACGTCGCGGCCTGGTATGCGCAATTGAAGCTATGGGGCGTGATCGCTGCCAACGACACCACGACCGACGATGCCAGCGCGAATTTTTCCACGGACATCAATCCCAACCTCCTGGTCGGCGTTGCCCTGCATGAACTGACGCACGCGATGGGGCGGGTGCCATATGGTTCGGCACCCGACGTTTTCGATTTCTACCGCTTCACGAGCGCGGGCGTCCGCCTGTTCTCGGGTGGTGCGACCGCACCGGCGGCGTACTTCTCGCTGGACGGGGGTGTCACCAAGCTTGCCGATTACGGCCGGAGTTCCGATCCGAGCGATTTCCTCAACAGCGGCGTGCAGGGGCCCAACGACCCCTTCAACGAATACTATACCAGCAGCACTCTTCAGGGGTTGACGTCGATTGATCTGCAGCAGCTCGATGCGCTCGGATTTCATCTCGCGGTCAACTCGCCGACGACGATCGAGGCCTTCGGCCTCACCAGCTTGGTGAGCGCGGGAAGCAATTATTTCCTCAATCCGACCGCGGGCGGTGCTGGCCCGTCGCTGAAATACGGCGGCGTATCGGTTGTCGTCGGCCAATACTCACCGCTCGCGCCGATCGGCGCCGAGCAGGTCGGCAGCGGGTACGACGTTGCCTGGAAAGCGCCCGGCGTCGATCAGTACACGGTGTGGAGCGTCGATGGCACCGGCAACTACCTGTCGACGCTCGACGACGCTGTCTCAGGAACGAGCTACGCGCTGGAGTCGCTCGAGACCACGTTCCATCAGGACCTCAATGGCGACGGTACGATCGGCGTTGTGAAGACGGTCATCGAGTCCGCCGGCGTCACCAGCCTCACGCAGATCGCCAACAATTACTTTCTCTATCATTCCGGCTCGGGACCGGAGTTGATGCGCGATGGCGCGGCCGTCGTCACCAATCAGTTTCCGCCCTGGGCACCGATCGGAGCGGAGCAGACCTCGACGGGTTATGACATTGCCTGGAAAACCCCGGGGACGGACCAGTACACCATCTGGAGCGTCGACAGTAGCGGCAACTACGTCAATAATCTCACGGGTCTCGTCACCGGAAGCAGCACCACGCTGGAGAGT